>CAJUFV010000031.1 GCA_910585795.1 uncultured Clostridia bacterium
ATATACAGACTTATACTTTTTTGTTTCACAACATATATAAAACTATCTCTGACACGTAAATAACCTCTTATAGTATTATAAGAGGTTATTTAAATATCCTGACATTATTACAGACTGGGTATAAACAATCTACTTCCCACCTCTAGTCTGTCAGTTTCACTCATACTGTTAAATTTCATTATTTCCTCGCGAGGAACAGCATAACGTTTTGAAATTTCCCAAAGATTATCTCCGCGCTGTACAAAATAAATTACTATTCCCTTCTTGTCTCCGTTTTCCGGCTGTTCCGTTACAACATCATTTATAATCTCAATCTTCCTTCGGCGTATAATATTCGCGTTAATTGCCAGTATGCATCTTAATTCAATTTCTCCGGCTACATTTAAGTTATACGATGTATGCTTTACCTCCGCTTTTACCTCCGGAATCAAATCCTCCTCCATACTGTCACAATCCAGCAGATAATTAAATGGAATCTCCTTTTTCATACTGTACACAGGACTTTCATTACTGTCAGTAAGATATAGAATATATGCCTCTATTTTACCCTCCGCAAGCAGCTTTCCACGCTGAAGCTGAGTTTTAGTAACGCATGGCTTTGTTATTACATCATATACTCCGGACACTCCCGGCGCGCCTGAAGACGTTTCAAGCATTTCACGCAAGGTATTCTGAGTAGATGGTCTTGAAACTATTTCCTCAAGCTCTACCTCTTCTTTAAGCAGCTGCGTTTTCATAAACGGTTCATAGCAGTCACAAATCATATCAACGGACACATTTTCTGTCGCTTTAATCTGGGCCATAATAGTTATGTCAAAATCTACTATCCTTCTGTCTCCGTCATTATCTTCATTCACTTCGTAATTAACGTCTGATATACAATAATCAATATCACATATCGTATCATCACCCGCGTCAGCACAGTCAAAAACTTCCGTAAAAGGTATTTCCATTTCCATAAACTGAATTTCACAGTTATCGTCAGTATACAGAACGCATACTCCAAGAGCTCCCTTTACAACAATTTTGTCGGTAACAGTCTTATATTCTGAGTCTGTTATTTTAACATCTACCTTTAGTAACTCATTTATAGAAGTCTGTCCGCTCGGCACCTCAAGGCTATCCTTAACTGAAATTTCCTCCTCGGATAATTCAATACAATTCTGAAGGCGTACATTTTCCCTTAACACCTCAGCGCTATCACTATCTCCAGCCTCAACCGCAATTTCCACATTCTGCTCGGCAATCACTTCATAATCCAAACCAACCATAATCTTAACGCGCAGCTTACGGCTATTTATAAGCGAAAATTCTGCCTTTTCTACTGTAGACATTACCACAGCGGTCATATGCTCTTCCGCCTGTTGACTGTCCACCTTTTGAACATAGTCAAAGGAGGTTATAATACTTTTTATTTTTTCCCTGTCGCTGTCCGGTATGTACAAAATTTTTAAATCTACACGACCATTTACAGTTGTTTTGCCTTCTGCAACCTCTTTGCCTGTAACACAGGAAACAGCATCAAGCTGCAAAATTTTTAAAATATCAGGCTTAACATCAG
>CAJUFV010000032.1 GCA_910585795.1 uncultured Clostridia bacterium
ATCTTAACATAAAATATAACCCCCAGTCCTGGTCATTTGCGTACGGGTCATAATATCCCGCTTTTTCTCCATTTACAGAAACAGGGTAAACATATGCACAAGATGCTCGGCCGTCTGGCGTAAACATACTTAGTGTTCCTCTGTATGAGGCATCTGCTTGTATTATATATTCACTGTTGTTTGTCAGTTTTGCATAGTCGTAATAGATATGTGCGGTAAGAGAACTCCAGTAATGCGGGAAGGTATCACCATACATTTTTCTTTTTCCAAACCAGTATCCGTCCCAGTGACGAATTGCAATTTCATGCAAATGATAGTCAGGCTGTGAGCCGTTAAATAATTCAAGTACTTTCAACTGTTTTTTTGCCGCTTCCAGATATTTTATATTATTTGTCAGTGAATATAGTTTAAAAAGAATGTCAGCTGCCGGTGCGACAATGCTTTGCTCATAATTAACCTCTGAGCTTGGATAATTTGTTCCTGTTTTGGCGATATAGTCAGCGTGTTTTATAAACTGTTCCATTAATATTCCAGCTTCATCATCTAAATTTTCACTCTTCATGCAGTGTATGATTTCTACTGCCGGAAGCTCTATCGGATAAAATTCTGTCCCACCGTTTTCATAGTAATTCATTAAAATTTTATATGCGGTTATTAAATAACCGTACTTTTTGTAAAGCTTATACAATTCAGTGTAAAAAAGCGCAAACCAAGGCGAGTTGTACAGTCGTTTAAAGCTATTGTCACGCATATAATCATTATATACTTCGCCTGTATCCTCATTAACAAGCTCACGTTTTACATATTCGGTATATTTTAAAAGAGATTTCTCAATAACAGCGTCCTGTTCATTTTGCAGATACCGTACAAGTAACATTCCCATGCCAATGCGTTCGCGGCTGCCGTTATAATCATATTGCTTGGAATAGAACTGTGAATTCTCCTCATTATCATAAATTAAATATGCGCCGTTAAGATGACTGTTTATATTGTTATACTGCTGTTTTTCAGCTATAAAATAACAGCGTGATTTTACTAAATGTTCAAGCGTTGGAAGAACAAGCAATTTCAAATATGTGTGAATACCGTTTACATATATCTGATATACTGTCTCTCCATAAAGCTTTGTATCGGCATCAAAGAAAATAGAATTATCCCGAACTGTAAACTCTATTTTTTTATTATTATGTAGTATTTGAACATCATCATTTGTAAATGAAAAATTAGCTTTGATTTCAATCTTTGAGTTTTCGTCGTTAAATATGACATATTTTTCGGAGCGTATATCAAGAAAATTTTCACAGTATATTGACGCTTGCTTATAAAAATCTTCTTTTCCGTTGTGAAAAAATAGCGTCCATGAAATTTTATAGCTTTCATTGGGTGCAAGCGAAAACGGAGACGGATGCAGAATAAAATCGCCTCTGTCATTGCTTATTCTGGCAATGTCACGCTCAATGCTATATCCGCCGATTGAGCCTTTGTTGAGGACAAGTCCCAGATGAGGCGCTTCTCCTCCCATTCTTAAGGCCATAACATAGGTCACTTCATTTCCGCACCAAATATGAGTATGACATTTATTTGTCATACATTCGGCGGCAGTAGTATAATCATCGTTAAACGGAGTGTATATTCCTATGTCTGTAAGCTGTGTAAATATATCTTTATCAGTATTGTTGGTAAAAATATATTCTTCTCTGACAATATCTCCTTCCTTTTGACTTTTTACTTTAATATCAAGAGGAAGCAAGCATTTTACAGTGCCCCATTCGGTTGCTCCTTCAATCCAGTTCATTTTGTATTTATCGTGCGGATGTATAAGCTCTTTCATAAAAATAACCTCTAAATCTTATAATTTTTAGGGATATTATATCATATTAAGATTATATTTCAAGATTGAATAAATAAAAAAATAAGCATAAAAGCTCTTGACAAGCTATGGAAGCTGTGGTATACTGTAACAGTTGAAAATCCGTAGACAGTCGGCAGTTGACGGCGTAGGCCGCAGACATAAGTCCTACCGAGGGTGTTTAGTAATGATTATTACAGGCTCTTGGTCTAAAGACTTGGAGCCTTTCTTTTATAGGTAAGGCATTACTTTTGGATTTTCAAAGGTAATATACTTACAGGAGGTGAAAAGAATATGCCAAGTGAAAAGGTTTTAGAAGCAAAGAAAGCACAGGTTGCTGAAGTTACTGAGGTTCTTAAAAACGCGCAGACAGGCGTTCTTGTAGATTACCGCGGTCTTACAGTTGAGGAGGATACAAATCTTAGAATAAAGCTTAGAGAAGCTAATGTTAAGTATTTTGTAATGAAGAATACACTTCTTCTCCGCGCTGCTAAAGAAGTGGGTCTTGAGGCTCTTGAGGAAGCGCTTCACGGACCTACAGCTATTGCTGTTTCATCAGAGGACGCGGTTGCTCCGGCAAAGGTTCTTTCAGATTTTGCAAAGGACAATGAAAAGCTTGAGATTAAATCAGGCTTTATGGACGGCGCTGTAATGTCTCTTGATGAGATTAAAAAGCTTGCCGCTACACCAAATATGGAAACATTGATTGCGAAGATGATGGGAAGCTTAAATTCTCCTATATCTTCTCTTGCAAGATTGCTTGCTGCTGTAGCTGACGGTGGAGTTGAGATTCCTGATTTGATTGCCAAGAAGAATGCGGAAGACGCTCCAGCTGAAGAGGCTGCACCAGTTGAGGAAACAAAGGAAGAGGCTCCGGCAGAGGAGTCAGCGCCTGCTGAAGAAGCAAAAGCTGAAGAGGTGCCTGCTGAGGAAGCAGATGCTGAATAATTTACCTGAAAAACAAGTTATATAAATAGGAGGAAAATAAAATGGCAGATATTAATGCAATTCTGGATTCAATTAAGGAATTAAAGCTACTTGAAGTTGCTGAATTAGTAAAATTAATGGAAGAAGAGTTTGGCGTAAGTGCGGCGGCTCCTGTAATGGTTGCAGGCGGCGCGGCTGAAGGCGGCGCAGCTGCTGACGAAAAGTCAGAGTTTGATGTTGTACTTGCAGATGCGGGCGCTTCAAAGCTTGGCGTTATCAAGGTTGTAAGAGAGATTACAGGTCTTGGCCTTAAGGAAGCAAAGGCTCTTGTTGACGGTGCTCCTGGTACAGTTAAAGAGGCTGTTGCTAAGGAAGAGGCTGAATCAATGAAGGCTAAGCTTGAAGAAGCAGGCGCTAAGGTAGAATTGAAGTAATTTAACTCTGATGTGTGTTATCAGCGTTTAGGAGTTTGTTTATGACAATTGATGTTTCTACTATACTTAAGGAAATAGGTGGAAAGATAGAATTAGATGGTGAGGTTTATCTGTCTGACACTGATTTTCTTGGTGAGTTGTATCATTTTAATGGGCCTTTAAAAATAGCAGGCTATATTTCAAATACCGGACAGTGTCTTATCATGCGTGCGGAATGTACAGGGTATGTAAATACTCAGTGCGCAAGGTGCATGAAGGATATTAAAATTCCGGTTGACTTTGAGATAGATGAAAGTCTGGCACAGGATGACGGAAAAGAGTCTTATGACGAGGATGTCATACTGTTTGAGGATACTGATATTTATATAGATGATATAGTTGCAGATAATTTCCTTATGAATATTGAGGGGAAGTATTTGTGCAGCGAAGACTGTAAAGGTCTTTGTACACAGTGCGGAGCTGATTTGAATGATGGTGGCTGCGGCTGTAATAGTGAAAATATTGACCCCAGATGGACAGCGCTGATAGATATTATGAATAAAGATAAGTAAACTACAGTCAGAGAGAATTATGGAGGTGTAATTATGGCAGTACCTAAGGGTAAAGTTTCAAAAGCCAGAAGAAATAAAAGGCGTGCTAACTGGAAGCTTGCTGTGCCGAATATGGTAGAGTGCCCACAGTGCCACGAATTTAAAATGCCTCATAAGGTTTGTAAGTTCTGCGGATATTACAAAGGCAGGGAAGTTATAAAAGTTGAGGATTAATTCGGCTTGTAATTAAAAAAGAGAATGCGTACGCATTCTCTTTTTTAATTATTTTTCAATATTATTTACGCAATTTTTAATAGCATTTTGCGCTGTGAATTATTCATATTTTCAAAAATATCAGCTAATTCAGTATTTAAAAAATCCTTTCCGTTCACATTGACGCCGGTAAGAAAATAAGTTATATCACAATCAAGCTCCAGAGAGATGCTTGACAGTGTATCGAGATTGACGTGTGTTATTCCGCGTTCAATCTGACTCATGTATCCCACAGAAAATCCGAGCTTTTCGGCAAGAGTCTCCTGTGTAAGGGAACATTTGTGTCTCTGCTCCTTTATTCTTTTTCCTATAATACGATAATCAATACTCATACTTATGACCATTCCTTTCCGCTGCGCTACAAGGCACAAAAGGGAATTAAACCCAAGAGCTTGTTCGCAGCAATTC
>CAJUFV010000033.1 GCA_910585795.1 uncultured Clostridia bacterium
TACTACTTTTAGTATAACAAAATTTTTTCGTTTAGTACACCCTTTACGAAAAAAATTCAAAAAGATTTAATATTAATATACACATATACGCCCAAAATTATATGTATAACGGTATTTTAACTATTTTTATAAAAAGAAAACCACCAATTAACGGCGGCCTTCACTTATTCTGTTCCTTCGTTCTTTTTATTATCTTAAGCCGAGTATGCTCTTCACGGTCCTTTTCTTCAAGAGCATTCTGAATATTCTTTGTAAGCTCTTCATAAAGAGGAATTGTAATATTTTCAAGAGCATTCGCTCTTTTCTGCGTTTTCTTGATATTCATTGCCAAACGATAAACAGCATTCTCTATTTCTGTAAGTCTGACAGTCATAGCTTTGACTTGATTAAATTTCACTGTCGCCTCATCTAATGCGGAAGAAGTCCCGTGAAAGCTGTATTCCGGTCTGTTGTTTGGTTTATTCGCTGTCACCACCGGCAGTTCAACACCCATAACGCTTCTTAGGTCAATACTTACACTGCTATCAAATACCGCTGAATGAGCCAGATTCTGTACATTATTTACTCCCATAATAACATTTGCTGATTCAAGAGCTTTATATGCTAAAGCAAAAGTCTCCTCTATTTTAATCTCAACCTCTTTTGCCTCATCAATCAACTGCATCATTTCTCTTATGAGGATATTTCTTTTTTTATCCAGCATTTCATATCCCTGCTTTGAAAGGCGCAGGGTGTTTTTTGCCGTCATGAGATTACCCTTCGTAGGTGCAAGATTTTTCACATTATCCTCTCCTTTATGGTTATACAGGCTTGTAATATTTATTCAGCATTTTATCACTTATCCTGTCAAGCTCACTCTTAGGCAGCATTCCAAGCAAATCCCAGCCCAGCTCAAGAGTATCTGATATACTTCTATTTTCATAATCGCCCTGAGAAAGAAATTTCTCTTCAAACGCCTTTCCAAAAGCAATATATTTCTTATCCATATTCGACAACTCATCCTCACCTATTACAGACGCAAGACTTTTCGCGTCCTCAACCTTTGAATAAGCCGCAAAAAGCTGATTTGCCAAATCAGGATGGTCTTCACGTGTAAATCCTTCTCCGATACCGTCCTTCATAAGACGCGACAAAGACGGAAGTATAGCGACAGGCGGATACACACCTTTTAATGTCAGCTCCCTGCTCAGAACAATCTGTCCCTCCGTAATATAACCGGTAAGGTCAGGTATTGGATGAGTAATATCATCATTAGGCATTGTAAGAATGGGTACCTGCGTAACCGAGCCTTTCGCGTCCTTTATAATGCCGGCGCGTTCATACAGCGAAGCGAAATCCGAATACAAATATCCCGGAAATCCCTTTCTCGAAGGAATTTCTCCCTTAGACGATGAAACCTCGCGCAGAGCCTCGGCATACGATGTCATATCCGTCAGTATTACAAGCACATGCATATCATGCTTAAACGCCAGATATTCTGCCGCCGTAAGAGCGCATCTCGGTGTAATAATCCTCTCAACAACAGGGTCATTTGAAAGGTTTAAAAACATAACAACATTACCTATAACTCCGCTTTCTTCAAATGATTTTCTGAAATAATTTGCAACATCATATTTAACACCCATAGCCGCAAATACTATCGCAAATTTATCTCCACTTTCATCACAGGAATCAATAATCTTCGCCTGACGCGCAATCTTTACAGCAAGGTCGTCATGAGGCATGCCGTCTCCCGAAAAAATGGGCAGCTTTTGACCTCTTATCAGCGTCGCAAGACAATCAATTGATGAAATACCCGTCTGTATAAAATTATTCGGATATTCTCGAGCGACGGGATTTATAGGCTGACCATTTACATCACGCAGTTCATCAGCAAAATAATCACCCAATCCATCAATAGGCCTGCCTATACCATCAAGAGTTCTGCCCAGCATCTCCTTCGACAATGCCAGACGCATTGGTTCTCCCGTAAATTTTGTTTTTGTATTAGTAAGCGATAGATTTGATGTTCCCTCAAACACCTGTATAACCGCTTTATCTCCCGTAATCTCAATAACGCGTCCTATACGCCTTTCACCACTGTCCAACGTGACTGTCACCATCTCCTCATAAAAGGTATCGTCAACACCTTCAATTACAGCAAGTGGTCCCTGAATATTATTAAGACCCATATATTCTATTGCCATTTAATCATATCCCTTCTGTCAGTCATCACGGCTGTATAGCAGCTTATCAAATGTCTTATTAATTTTTGCCTCCAGTTCACGGAACGGCGCTTCTATATCGTCATTACCTATAGTATATTTCATTCTTATAATATCCTCCGCTATACCGCTTTCCAAAACCTTTGACAATACAATTCCCTTTTCAACACACTGTTTGATTTTTCTGTCAAACAGCAATATTATATCCATCATTTTATTCTGCTTTTCAAGCGGAACATACGTGTCATCCGCATGGAAAGCATTCTGTTGAAGGAACCCAAGCCTGATTGTCCGCGCGACCTCAAGAGCCGCCTTCTGACTGTCAGGAAGAACATCAGCGCCAATAAGCTTTACAATTTCCATCAGACTGCTTTCCTCCTGCAATACAGACATCATTTTATTGCGCTTGTCAATAAAATCAGGAGCGGCATTATGTTTATACCAATCCGTCAGCTCACCTATATACTCACTGTAGCTGTTAAGCCACTGAATAGCAGGATAATGACGCGCATAAGCAAGAGATTTGTCCAGCGCCCAGAAACACCGTATAAAACGCTTTGTATTCTGCGTAACAGGCTCAGAAAAATCACCGCCCTGCGGTGATACCGCTCCTATAATTGACACAGAGCCTTCTGTGCCGTTCAGGTTTGTGACATATCCGGCTCTTTCATAAAATGCCGACAGTCTTGACGCAAGATAAGCAGGAAATCCCTCTTCTGCCGGCATTTCCTCAAGACGTCCGGAAATCTCGCGCAAAGCCTCGGCCCAGCGCGAAGTTGAATCAGCCATAAGAGCAACGTCATAACCCATATCACGATAATACTCAGCTATAGTCACACCTGTATATATACTCGCTTCACGCGCTGCCACCGGCATGTTTGACGTGTTCGCTATAAGCACAGTTCTGTCAAGCAGCGGTCTGCCTGATTTAGGGTCAATCAGTCCTGAAAATTCATCAAGCACCTGTGTCATTTCGTTTCCGCGCTCACCGCATCCGATATACACAATTATATCAGCGTCACACCATTTCGCCAGCTGATGCTGTGTCATAGTTTTTCCCGTTCCGAAGCCGCCTGGAATCGCGGCGGCTCCTCCTTTTGCCAGAGGAAACATTGCGTCAACAACACGCTGTCCAGTTACAAGAGGTCTTGATATAGGCTGCCGTCTGTCATAAGGTCTGGCATACTTTATGGGCCACTTCTGCTTCATTGTAATATCTATAATTCTGTCGTCACAAACAACTTTTGCTATAACATCAGCAACGGTATATTCACCGTCAGACGCTATCCAGTCAATTGTGCCTTTTATATCAGGCGGAATCATTATTTTATGTTCAATAAGCCCGGTTTCCTGAACAGACGCTATGACATCGCCTCCGGCGGCATAATCTCCTTTTTTTGCTTGAAATGTTACCTTCCATTTTTTATGTTCATCTATATTATTTACTTTGACTCCGCGTGATATAAACGCCCCTGACTGCTCTCTTATTTCTTTAAGAGGTCTTTCGATACCGTCAAAAATATTAGAAATGATTCCCGGCGCCAATGTTATTGATAAAGGACCTCTGGTGCCTGTTACATTTTCACCTTTTTTCAGTCCTGTTGTTTCCTCATATACCTGAATAACAGTAGTATCAGATGTTATCCCAATAACCTCACCTATAAGCTCCTCATCACCTACGTATACCATTTCCTGCATCTCAAAAGAATCTGACCCCTTTACCTTAACAACCGGACCGTTTATACCGAATATATGACCTTTCGCTTCAGCCATACGCGCTCATTCCTTTCTTTTTCTCAGTTTAATGCCAGCCCGCTGCTTTGCAGAAATTCCCGCTTCTGCTGAGAAAGCATTTCCTTGAATGAATAGTCAACAGAAATCCTTCTGCTGATATTTACTATTTTAACACCGCCCAGAAAATCACGTTCCGGTGATGCTTCAACAGTAATTTCCGACATTTCCGGAATTTGTTCAATTTTTTCTTTAAATGCTATATCATCAGCAGATATTATGACCGTCTTTTCACCTTTTCCAACCTCAAAAAGCGCTTTTTTTATTTTTTCTATAAGCCATTCCTCGTATTTATCACTCTTAATAAATTCAATCAGCTTATTTTGGGACAGCTTCATCACTTCATTAATAATTTCCTCGCGTCTTATAATAAGCTTTTTCCTTGAGTCCAGCTCAGCCTGACGGATACGGTCATTAGCTTCTTTCTTAGAGCTTCTTATGTTTTGCTGTATACTTTCATAAGCGGATTTCAGAATTTCTGTTTCTTTTTCATCCATACGCTCTTCATATTCCTTCTCTATATTTTCAAAAATCCTGTCACGTTTAGCACTGGCATCTTTCAATACAAGCGATGTGAAATTATTAAGCTTTTCTGTAAAATTATTATCCACAGCGTTTACCTCCCCTTTTAAAGTTTAAGGCCTATTGATTCCTGAACCATGCGATTGATACTTCCCGCAATATCACGGCTTCCGTGCCGGTCGGGAATTTCTATTACAAGCGGATTATGAAGCGTAAGCTTTAAATGATTAAGATAATCCGAAACCATTGCCGCAGCTTTTTCAGTAAATATAAGAATTCCAATATCACTATTGGCAATGGCTTTTTTTATTTCTCTGGTTATGCTTTCACTGTCATGAACAACACATCCGTCAATCCCCGCAAGACGCATGCCTATCTGAGTATCAATATTATCGCTTATCAAATACATTTTCATGTTATATACATCCTTTTTATCAGCTGTTGAAAAGAATAAGTATTGATATTACAAGACCATACAAGGCAATACCCTCCGCAAGAGCAACAAAAATAAGAGTTTTACCCATAATTTTTTCATTCTCGCTCATTGCGCCGATTGCTGCCGACGCAGCCGATGCGACAGCAATACCTCCGCCAATGCCGCTCAATCCGGTTGAAAGAGCCGCGCCGATAAATTTCAGCCCCTCACCGACCGTAAGTCCTGCCGTTTCACCCGCCGCAAGCGCATTCACTCCACATCCAAGCGTACATATTATTCCTATTCCAATAACTGAGAAAAAGGAAATAACATTCATTAAAAGACATTCTCTGCCCTTTTTCTTCCCTGACCTGTAATACAGCGTCAAAGGAATTACAACTGTAAATACTGTTAAACAAAACAAAACCGTCATTAATACATTCATTTTTACTACCTCCGTTAACATACGCAAACCTTATGTTTACATTAACTTTATTTATCACTCAGCGATATAAATGCTTTTCCCCGTCCGGTAAAATATCTTGAAAACATCTCATAATATTCAAGTCTAAGCACCTGAATACCTACAATAAGACCTTCAAGCACCATTACCACCGCATTGCCGATTACCTGTACAAATATACTGCCAAAGCTCACGCCCTCCGGCGTAAGAATAGCCACAACCATCATCATTCCGACATGAACAATCGCAAAAGCGCCTATTCTCAAAAATGAAATAGTATTTGTAAAAAAGCTCAGTATAACCTCAAACAGTTCAAAGAAATTTTCTACAAAATACATCCCGCTCTTCGGCCACCAATGTTTTTTACCCCCCGCAAGGTCTGAAAGAGGACCAGACATATACATTATAATTATTGATACAACTGCCAAAATCACAAATATCATAGTCGATATTCCCCATTTGAAAAATATATTCGCAGCCATAAACAGCATGCTCATATAAAATACCAGTCCAGCGGCTCCGTTATGTCCGAAAAGAGCTTCTCCCTTATTTCTGCTTTTTATTGAATTAATTATATTTATGACTATACCGAATATAATTATCAGAATACCTACGGCAATAGTAGAGCCGAGCATCATTATGGCCTGTTCCATAGGTCTTATTGGTGTTGTGTGGAGCAGCTTGGGGATTATTTCCTCATTTCCAAAAAAGCTGCCGTATATAAATCCAAATATTATACCGGACAATCCTACAAAACCGACAATTCCCGCAAGGTCTATTTGCTTTATCTTATATATTATAAATCCAATTATCGCCAGAATAAGGCTCTGTCCCACATCGCCGAACATAATTCCGAAAAACAATATATATGTCACAGCCAGTATCCCTGTTGGGTCAATCTCATTATAGCTGGGAAGCCCGTACATTTTAACAAACATTTCAAACGGCTTAAAAACAGGATTATTTTTTAGCTTCGTCGGAGGCTCCATATTTCTCACATTTTCAGCATCCTCGGAATAAAACATAACCACATCTCCGGAAGCTGTTATCTCATTTTCAAGAGCTTTTGCCTTTCTTTCCTCCATCCAGCCGACTACATAAAAAAACATATCCCCTCTGGCAGCATTACGGCGTATCTGAGCAAACTGATGACGTTTGCGCGCAAGATTATATATCCCATTTAGTTCATCAGTATGACTGGAAAGCATATGAGCTGTTTTTTCACTGTTTTCCTGTATTTTATTTTTAAGCTCCTGATTTTCTTTTAAAAGCTTTTGTTTTATTTCATAAGGGGTTCCCTTATATCCTATGTCAATATCAGACTCCTCAAAATACAGAGAATTGAAAACCTCCTCAATTTTTTTCTCCTTGAGCAGAGGCGCAAAATAAAATCCCCACACATCCGAAGCGTCCTCCGCTGTTTTAACAAAAAATGTCTCAAGGCCGTCAAGATAAGTCACAAGGGTTTTGTAACCTGTTTTAGGAATATGTCCAAATCTGCATTTTATAAATTCTAATCCTGTCAGCTTTGATATATCCGCCTCAACCGTCAGCATTAAATTCATCTTATCAACAGCAGCTTCATTGGCCTTTATTTTATTAGTAAATTCTTCATCCTGCTTCTTTTCATTCTCGATATAAGCGTTTATATCATCAATCACCTTCTGCATTTGCTGATGGGTCATACTCTCCGGCGCTGAAAGTTTATTATTAATTCCGCAATTAGCTAAATTTAAAATACTGAGAGCATTTTTTTCAACTGAATCATATTCATTACTGTCATCAAAGCTATGCAGTCTGTTATGATTTGAAAGTATAGACATTGCATTTTCAAGATGAATATCTCTTCCGTAAACATATTTCTCCACTACAGAATCAAATTCATTTAATTGTCCTGCTATAGTTACGGCCTTCATCTTTGTTACAGACATTGTTTCCCTCCTCCTTACTATACTATATTCCTATATGTTCAAGGATAGCTTCTGTATTCAGACTGTATCTTATCCCTTCAGTTATTGCCGTTATATTATTAAGTTCCACTTCTTTTAAATTCAAATACGCGTATATTGCAACCATTGATTCACTATGATTAACAAATATATTTTTCGACAATTTATTATAAATATATCTGTAATTTTCCTCAGGAAATCTTCCCTCACTGCAGTGTTCAAACAAAGCTCCGTACACAGTTACAGTATTTACCATATCCATAAAGCGTTCTGCTCCGTCCGCCGTAACAAGCTGCCGTATTACCTCCTCGGTTAATTTATACCTGACAGGAATAATATAGGTAAATATTATTTCATCTGGAAAATCAAAATATTTTTTCCCTCTGTATATCCACATCAAATTAAGCATGTCTATCTTTGTACCTATCAGTCTCTTAAACAAAACTGCCTGCTTAGAGTCAAGACTTCTATTTATTGTACTCCATATAGCCATATAATAATAGGTATCAAGCATCATGCCAATAGAAAAAAAATCCGCGTCAAGATTTTCGGCGCGCTGAAGCAGGTCGGCGTACGGAGTATCCTTACACGCCTCAATACAATCCGACAGAGACGTCGCATTTCTCATTATTTCTCCATTAATTTTTGTATGCGTTTCAAAAAACGCATCAAACTTACTCTGATTCACCTCATCACTGCTTCTTGCTTCATGAGTATAAATATAGCTTATTTCGCGCTTTAAAAATTCCACCTCATACCGGATAAACCAAAATTCAAGCAAAGCGCGTTTTTTATGGTCTACAAAATTGTACAGCCTTACATATTCATTTACAAGCTCCTGCTCAAGAAGGATTTCCATTTGCCCTCTGTGAATATCATATTCACTAACCTTTTCCAGTACTTCTCTGTAGCTATCGGTAGATTTCAGATAAGCGCACACATCCTTCACGCTTTTTTTTGTTAAAAGCTCCTCATAATCACTATCTGTCAAAATTTTCGAATACATCGCCTTTAATTTGGCAGCAACAGCGCTATATTCAACATTCACTCCGCAATCACCTTCTTATCTGCCTATAATGTTTTCCATGATTCCATTAATCCATTTATCCTTATTCTTTTTATATTTATTCTCAAGCTCTTTCAGATATTTGTCTGTATTGTCATTGATTATTTTTATTTTTCTGTCAGCCTCTTCCTGCTCTGTCTTTCGAAGAAAAGCGCTCTTATTATCCATTTTCTGTTCAATATCACTCTGTAATTTACGAGCTTCATCCTTAATACGCGCCTCAAGCCCTTTATCCGCCTTTCTGGCGTCACTTATTACCTCTCTGGCTCTGTCCTCAATATCGAGTATTCTCATAATAAGGTCTTCCATATATATACTCCTTTCACAAAACCAAAATTGTACTCATACATTATCAGATTAATTTTTCAAGCTCTGCAAAGGCGCCGGAATACGTCCGCCTCTGTTCACAAATTCAGCGCTGGAATAATCTTTTACAGGCATTACTGGACCAGTGCCAAGCAATCCTCCGAATTCAACAATATCACCTTCTGTTTTTCCTGGCGCCGGAATAATTCTGACAGCCGTTGTCTTAGTGTTTACCATACCTATTGCCGCTTCATCAGCAATTATAGCAGAAATGGTCTCAGCAGTAGTATCACCTGGAATAACAATCATATCAAGTCCTACAGAGCATACACATGTCATCGCTTCAAGCTTTTCCAGCGTAAGCACACCGTCCTTAGCCGCCGCAATCATTCCGGCATCCTCACTTACGGGAATAAACGCTCCGGAAAGACCGCCGACATATCCTGATGCCATTACTCCGCCCTTCTTTACCGCATCATTAAGCAGTGCCAAAGCGGCTGTAGTACCATGAGTACCGCACTTTTCAAGTCCCATTTCTTCCAATATATACGCCACACTGTCTCCAACAGCCGGAGTGGGTGCAAGCGATAAGTCCACAATACCAAAGGGCACATTCAGCCGTTTTGAGGCCTCCTGAGCTACAAGCTGACCCATTCTGGTAATCTTAAAAGCGGTCTTTTTGATAGTTTCAGCCACTACTCCAAAATCCTCGCCCTTAACCTTTTCCAGCGCGCATTTGACAACACCAGGGCCTGATACTCCCACGTTTATAACACATTCGCCCTCACCTTCACCAAGAAACGCTCCTGCCATAAACGGATTATCCTCAACAGCGTTACAAAATACAACGAGCTTCGCGCACGCAAAGCCGTTTGTATCTTCAGTGAGCTTTGCCGCCTTTTTAATAATCTGCCCCATTTGCTTCACAGCATTCATATTAATACCTGCTCTTGTTGAACCTACATTCACACTTGAGCATAAAAGGTCCGTCGACGCAAGCGCTTCAGGTATTGATTCTATAAGTACACGTTCCCCGTTTGTATAATCCTTATGAACAAGAGCGGTATATCCGCCTATAAAATTCACACCCGTTGCCTTTGCCGCTCTGTCCAGTGTTTTTGCAAGCATAACACACTTTTCAACAGTCGGTTCTTCAAGCGCGTCAATCAGGGTTGCCACCGGTGTGACAGAAATACGCTTATTTATAATAGGAATACCAAACTGCGCCTCAATATCCTCGCCGGTTTTAACAAGATTCCTTGCATATGATGTAATCTTGCTGTAAACCTTTTCACATACAGTATCTATATCAGGTCCCGCACAGCTTTTAAGTGAAATGCCCATTGTAATTGTTCTGATATCAAGGTTTTCCTTATCTATCATATCAATAGTTTCTATAACTTCAAAGGGATTTAACATTTGTTTGCCCTCCCTATATTCTGTGCATTGACGTGAAGATTTCTTCACGCTGCACATGTATTGACAGTCCTATATCTCTGCCGGCTTCTTCAAGCTCGTCAATAACCTGCTTTAACGTAATACTTTCACTCTCAAAATTAACAAGCATTATCATTGTAAACATATCCTGCATTATAGTCTGTGAAATATCAAGAATATTTACTTCATTTTTAAATAAAATATTGCTGACCTTCGCTATAATACCCTTTTGGTCTTTACCTATTACCGTAACTACTGCCTTCATAATAATCTTCTCCTATTGCGTTTTATTTATCATCTTATTTAGTCATTATGTAAATTGAAAAATTACAGACTGATTTTCCTTTTTTACACAAAGACTCATATCATTATTATTTTTGCGCCATACGCTGTCTGTAAGCCTCATACATCAGCACTCCTGCCGCCACTGAAGCGTTAAGCGAATTAATTTCACCTGACATAGGAATACTTGCGATAAAATCACATTTTTCTCTCACAAGTCTGCCGATTCCCTCGCCTTCGCCGCCTATAACAAGACCAAGCGGGCCTTTCAGGTCAATATTATACATTTGCTCTCCGTCCATATCCGCCGCGGCAATCCACATACCTTCTTTTTTCAGTTCGTCTATTGTCGAGGCTATATTCGTAACCTTCGCTACAGGCGTATATTCAACCGCTCCCGCCGATGTTTTCGCCACCACGCTGTTAAGACCAACGCTATTTCTTTTAGGAATAATAATACCGTGCGCTCCCACACAGTTTGCGCTTCTCAATATTGCGCCCAAATTATGCGGGTCCGTAATTTTATCACATATAATAATAAACGGCGGCTCACCCTTTTCTTCAGCCAATTTGAGAATATCCTTTACTTCAAAATATTTGTAAGCGCTTACATATGCTATAACTCCCTGATGATTTTCTCCATCCGCAACTGAGTCCAGCTTTGCCTTATCTGCTTCCTGAATAATTATTCCCATATCCTTGGCCTTTTTTATTATCGGAACTATTGAGCCTTCATATTTTCCTTTCTTAATAAGTATTTTATCAATACTTCTTCCGGAACGGATTGCTTCCATAACAGGATTTCTGCCTATAATCTTATCTTCCACTGAATTATCTCCTATAGTTTTATCATATTTACAGCACGAAACCACAAGGAAAGCGCGCTGAAACTGATATAAAATCATTCA
>CAJUFV010000034.1 GCA_910585795.1 uncultured Clostridia bacterium
AATATTTTTGTTTTCATATTGATTTATTGAAAGACATTTGATATAATATGAGTAAGGGAAAGGGCTTGTGCCCCTCGCCTTATTTGATGATATCGATTAGAATTTTTATCCAACCTATTAGGCTGATTATTCTAATCAGGAGCTTTTCAACTATTGCGAGTAGCTTGAAAAGCTCTTTTTCTTTGTTGTCTTTCAATGTTTCATCCCCTTTCAATACATTAAGCATATCATAGATACACACCTATTATTAAGCTTTTTTGGACTATTTTGAAATTTTTTTTATAAAAAAGACACCTCCGGAGAAGTGTCTTGCTTTTTACAATGTATATTTCATTTCTATTTCAAGAGAGCATTCTGTTTTGTTCTGTTCCTTAGTATGTTCATAGTATATTTTGTTTATCATTTGCTTAAGAAGTCTATTTTTATCGGCAGCGGAAAGAGTATCATAGTGAAGCAGAAGTTGTTTAAGGATTGGAATAGCTTCGCTCATCGGCGGAGCCTGTTCAAGCTCTGCCAGCTTGATTTCATTTTCACGAAGGGAGTCTTCCGCGTATTTAATTTTTTCAGAGATAGTCTTGCTGCGTTCAAGAAAGGTCGGTACATCATATGTACCTTGCTCGAGTAAATCATGAAGGCGCGCTTTCTGTGTATTAAGATTATTTATGGCTTTTTTAAATTCACGTATTGAAATTTTTATGACCTCCGCGCTTTGCGTACTTTCGCTTTTAGAATTAGCTTCTAAAGTGGAATTGTACTTGGAAAGTGTTTGCTTTAAAAAATCAAGCAAATATTTTTCTAAATATTCCGTTCTTATGCTTCTTGTGCAGGCTGTTGTTGTGCATAGAAGTCTGTTACCGCCCTTTTTTGAAAACTGACGCTGAATGGCGCTTCCGCAGTTACGGCAATACAGAAGTCCCGCGAACGGATTTCTCAAATCGCCTGTATATGTAGGCGGATGCGCTTTTGAAAGACGTATTTTTTGCGCTTCGTCAAAAAGCTCCTGAGTTATGATTGCGGGGTGTATTCCGTCCGCGACAATCCATTTTTCTTTTTCGTTCAGCACACGGCGATTCTTGTCAGTTGGAGATTTTTTCTTTAAATGTCTGCGTCTGTTCCATATTATTTTACCCGTGTAGAGTGGATTTTGGAGAAAAAACTGTATTGAGGTACGGGAAAAATAATCACTTTTTCGCGGCGTATATCCCATACTGTTCAGCTTTTCTGCTATGGTATAGCTTCCCATATGCTGATTGACATACATATCAAAGACCATCCGAACAACATTTGCTTCATCCTCGCAGATTTCAAGAGTAGGATGCTTGTCAATGTATACGCGGTGGTATCCGTAAGGCGGTTCTGTTACATGCCACCCGTATTCTACGGATTTTTCAACACCTTTACGCAGTCTGCGCTTGATGGATTTTAACTCCTGGCGCGCGATAAAGGATTGCATTTCAACAGATTGTTCGTCTATTTCATTGTTAAGGTCATAGGTTTTGTTGGGAGTGATTATAAAGACGTTATGCTCCTGAAGGGCCTCAAGAATAATTCCGCCGTCTTTTTGAGAGGAACGCCCTAAACGGTCTATTTCCATACAGCATATAGCGCTGTATTTGTCGTTTTCTACATCCTGAAGTAATTTCAGCATTTCCGGACGAGTGAAAAGTCCGTCTCCGGATACAACCTCCTTATATATTTCAGTAATGTTTAAATCCATTTTAGACGCAAGCTTCATAAGCGTATCAGAGTGACGAGAAAGTGTTTCATCAATACTTTCGCTGTCAGGGTCCATTCGTGATTTACGCAAATATATGGCTACACTGTCCTTGTAAGAAGAAAATCGCATAAAAATAACACTCCTTTGTAAAAATTGTATTGAAATTCTGGAGTGTATATGATATAATATTAATTGTTTAGCGTGGTGTATCATATACACACTTTCCCCCCGGCCGTTTGAGCGGCCGGGGAATTTTTAATATTCTGAATTTTTCAGATAATCCATGTGCCTGCGATAGCGCTTAGGTACATTGATAGGTACATCATAATCAATAGCCTTCAGAAACGCTGTTATTGTGTCTACACCGTCATTAAAGAATTGCGCTATGCGTTTTTCCTTGTTGCTTATGCCTTTATAATCAGGCGGACATACGAATGTCCAGTCAGCGCCTTCATTATCAAAAATAATCCGGTAATATTTATCAATTTCATAGCTGTCAAGAGCATTCGCAAGCAGTATATGATGCTCACACCCTTCGTCAAGCAATGCCACAACAGCGTGTGAGCCGTCATGGGCGATAACCGCCATTAGAGGTTCACTGTCGTGGCTGATAAATTCGGCTTGATGTGGGTCGCTGCCGTAATATTTGATGATTTTCATATGATGCTTCCTTTCTGTTTCAGCGCGCTTTACGGATTGCATATCTTGCAGGGTTCATATTCAAGTCTTATCGCTTCTGATTTTTGTATTTCTTTGATATTGGCTTTATTTTTCACATACTGGCAATCAGGCTTATGATATTTTTTGCCGCTTGTTGTTATGTATACAGCCTCAAATTCAACGGACGCGGAAGGAGAGGCTGATACCGTGGGTGTTACTGTATTTACCGCGGGTATTGATGATTTAGGCGCGTAATAAAGATATATAAGCACCGACAATATAAGCATTGAACATATAATTGAAATATTACGCAGGCTTTTTTGATGTTCAAGAAGTATTTTTACATATACCGCGAATTCATCAGCTTCGTTGATGATAAATTTTTTTGTGTCAGTCCGTACCTTCTAATAAATTTACTTGTTTCTTTGTTCATTTAAAACAACTCCTATCATATAATTTCAACATCATTATACAATAAAAGTTAGTATCGGACACTAATCTATTTCGCTGTTATTATAATCTATATTATACAAGGCGTCAAAAGCCGCCTGCCGCTGTTTATCCGTAATAGTCTTACGCTGTGTTCCTTGTCCCTTTGCCGCTATCCTAGCGTATGAGGCGTTTGATTTTGAGTATTTATTCGATTTAAGCATGTGCTTCATTTCACCGCGTATCTCTGCTTTGTCCTCCTTATCCAATTGCCTGTACATATCAAATACAAATTGGTCCGGGTCAACCTCTGAGGGCGAGGGAACATCAGGCAGAGCGGAAGTGTTTATTTTTGCGTTTCCGTCCCAGCCCATAAGATATGCGGGTGTAGTTTGTAATCTATCTGCTAATAGTTTAATTTTACTTGCGGGAATATTCTGAATAATACCAACCTCGTATTTATGAATAGTTTGTTTTGTGGTTTTCGCGCAAACGGCTAATTCATCTTGTGTTATTCCCATATCAGTTCGTAATTTTTTTATTCTTTCACCTATAGTCACAATTTTCACCTTCTTTAGGATAGTATAACACAAGAAAAGTAACCTGTCAAGAAATTTTTTGCCGATAAAATGAAAAAAGGTGCTTGACAAGTGACAAGGAATGTGATATACTTAAGTAACTTAAAAAGTTACAAGAGGAGGTGCTATAATGGAAAATATGCTTGATGTGAATGCTTTTAAGGCAGCATTGACAAAAAAAGGTTATACGCAGGCGCAATTAGCGGAAAAAATCGGAATTTCATCAAGAACTCTTACTAACAGAATTAAAACCGGCGATTTTGGAAGCGTTGAAATTAAAAAAATTTCTGAAGTTTTAGAAATATCAAATCCCATGTCAATTTTTTTTGCCAATTAAGTAACTTAAAAAGTTACAAAAAATCAGCGTAAGAAAATAAATATAGGGCCTGCGCTGCGCGATGAAAATATCATGAAATAAGGGGTTAAGCAATAGAATAGGACAAAATCAAGGCCGCATAGAAATTAATGAGGGGGGTGGAGACTGTGAGGCTATTGGACGGTTATGAGCTTATAGAGCTTACAGAAGATAAAATTATACAGCAAAAGCGTATTGGTGAAAGCGGATTTATAAGAGTAACGGGAAATCCAAATCCGCCGGAGGAGGAGCAGCAGGAATGTATAAATAAGGTTGCGGAGATTTTACTTAAAGAGCATAGAAAGAGCCAAAGAGAAGCGCGGTCAATAGAAGGCGCGTAAGTTTCGTGGAGCAGCGCGTTAGCGTTGGGGGCGTGTTGCGTTGGCAACAAACGCCGCGGAAGGACAAGCCCATGAGCATAGGCAAGCCGCTCCGGAGCAAAAATACAAAGAAGTTCCTTAAAGTACATATATTTATCCATCAATCAGGAGCGGTTTACTTATGCTTGTGGGTAACGGAAGAAAAGGAGATGAAGAAATTTGATATGCGTAAGACACAACAGAGGAGTCATATTCGCGGGGAGAGGATGGCGAGGACTGCTGCACCGATGGCGAATGTGGCGCAATGATGAATTCAACAGAGTGTTGGACAAGTACAACAGGGCTTTAGAGAAAAATATGGGTCAGCATGAGAAATACAGGCAGGGATTTTTAGATAATCAGCATGATATAGACAGGCATTTTGACGAGGACGCTCCGGGACAGGATTTTCCGGTGGAACCGAAGGAAAAGAAAAAGCCGCTGAGAATAATTAAAAATCCGGCTATGTTAATATTTTGGTGATAGAAAGGAGCAAATAGAAATGGAAGCAAAAAATTATCTGGTAGGAGATGTGCGAAAGCAGCTTGAAATACTAGATGAATTTACGGAGGTAAAAATTAATGGCGGCACAGATTTTCAGCTGATGATAGATTACAACAAGGGCAAGCCTTACATAAATTTCATAGAAAAAAAGACCGCTGAGACTGCAACTCAAAACGGTCAAAGAAGCGATATATAAAATATATCATGTAAGTATTTTATCAGAAAAGGAGCGTTTTGTCAAATGCTTTATAGGAATAATGACCCGATGGCATTATCGGCAATGGAAGCCGACCATTACAGCGAGCCGGAAGAATATGAGCCGAGAAAATGTTTTAATTGTCCGGAATGCGGCGCGCCTGTTTTTGAGGATGAGCGCTATTACATATTTGATGGAAATATAATATGTGACAGCTGTATTGAACACCATGAGCGTACAGCTGTATGGGGGCGAACAACGCTTTAGCGTTGTAGCTAAGCAAAACGTAGTTTTGTGAAAGCGTAAGGAGGAGAACAACGCTTTAGCGTTGTAGGCATAGAGTTTGAAAAACTCGTCATGCCGTAAGGAGGAGAACAACGCTTTAGCGTTGTAGCTAAGCAAAACGTAGTTTTGTGAAAGCGTAAGGAGGAGAACAACGCTTTAGCGTTGCAGGCATAGAGTTTGAAAAACTCGTCATGCCGTAAGGGGGAGATATGATGAGCAAATTTGACAGCGGTGTCAAAGGTTATGTATACGGAACTGTTACACTGCGTGTCGGCTTTCCCATAGACTGGCATGACGTGCCGCATATAAGCTGTACGCAGTGCAGGTTTTACAGCGGCGCGGGCAGACGCTGTCAGCTTAATAAGGAATTAATCGCGTTTCCGGAAAGATATACGGGCGATTATTGCCCGCTTGAAATAGAGAAATCAGAGGAGGAAAAATAATATGG
>CAJUFV010000035.1 GCA_910585795.1 uncultured Clostridia bacterium
GCTGTATTTACAGAAGAACAAGACGGATATTCAATAACATTTCCTGATTTTGAGGGGTGTTTCTCAGAAGGTGATACCTTAGAAGAAGCTTATGAAATGGCTATTGATGCTTTGGGGTTGTATTTAGAAGATACCGAAAAAGATTTTGAATATCCACAGGCGAGCAATCCTAAAAATATTCAAACAAAGGACAATGAATTTGTTGTAATGATTGAATTTGATATGATTGAGTATATGAAAAAGCATAACGACAGAGCGATAAAGAAAACATTAACAATTCCTGCGTGGCTTAATGAACTGGCAGTCAAAGAAAATGTAAATTTCTCTCAAACATTGCAAAATGCTTTGGTAGAACAATTAAAGATAGCTCAATAAATACAAAAAGCACCTTATAACAGGTGCTTTTTGTATACGCAAAAGGAGGGGCGTATGTACAACGGAATACCGCCATAGCACGTCTGGAACGTGTTTTTTTATTACAGAAAATATGAAAGGAATGAGTAGATTGTGAAATTAAATTTAGATTTTAGCCTGTACAAAGGCAAGACACGGCTTAAGCACTGGTGGCCGAAGGTCAAGGAGCACTTCACGCGGGTACAGACGGCACACAATGCGCTGGAGGATACGGCAGCGGCGGAAAAAACGCGGCTTGACACAGAGATAGACCAGCGCACTAACGCGGATATTGCTCTGTCTGACCGTATTAATGCAGAAAAAAGCGCGCGTGAAAGTGCGGATATGGTTCTGGACAGACGTATTGATGACGAGGCGGCGACAAGGGAAGAAGCGGATAGTGGGCTTGATAATAAAATAGATGAGGAAGTTTCAAAAATCAAATCAGAGCTTTATGGAGAAGGAAAGCGTACTTGCGATGACCTTTTAACAGAAAACAAGGATTCATTTCTTGACGCCACGAATGAGCTTGTGGCTGATATTGCAACAGTGGAGAATAATTGCAATGAACAAATACGCGAAATCCGCGTCAATGAAATGCCTGAAATAGAGAAAAAAATCGACACTCTAAAAGAGCGGCTGCGGGTTGATTTTGGAGATGTAATTTATGATAAAAGAGTGGATTTAGACTGGGCATATCCGGTTAATGAGTGGGACATATCAAAGTATGGCTATTTACAAATAGGAGACCAGATAAAATTCACATTGAAAGAAATCGTTTTAGAAGATGGTAGCATATTAGAGGAGACATCGCATTTGGCGATTTATATACCGTATAGTTCTCACTACTTAAATATTCATAATAATGGTGAGTCATTTCAGGTGGGACACACATATACAGCAGTTGTGACAGAGGAATTATATCATGGAAATCAAATAACAAATGACGCAGAGGCGATTGTGATTATTGATAATGGCAGTTCAAAATCTTTAGTAGACGCGTCGCTTTCCGCTACATCAGAGAATCCGGTACAAAACAAGGTGGTAAAGATGGCTGTTGATACGTTGGAAAATAAAAAAATAATACAAGGAGGCTCCGGCTGTTCCGTTAACGGAAAGAGCGTGATTATTGCTTGTGATAAAGCTAGTATCACTGGAAGCAGTAATATCATCGCCGCATCAGGGGCGTCATATGATACAAACGATGTAATAAACGGCATTAACTGTGCGGTAATAGGCTCGGGAGAGTTTTCGATAACAAACGGCGGTTTTTCTGTTGTATTAGGTGGATATAACAATATTGTGGACGGAACCAGAGCTGCCACACTGGGAGGATATAATCTTAAAGCGAATCAGTACAATGTGGTTTGCGGCAAGAATAACAAGGAGCTTCAAGCCTCAGACTATAATACTAAAAGCGGAGATTTATTAGCTGTAGGAAATGGAACTACAGATGACAAATCTAACGCTTTCAGAGTGGCGGCAGACGGAAACTGTTATGCGGGAGTTGCTTTTAACGGCACAGGGGCAGATTACAACGAAGCGCGCGAATGGTCGGATGGTAATGCGGATAATGAGGACAGGTGCGGATATATGGTAGCATTTGAGGGTACTAAAATCAGGCTGGCACAGCCTGATGATAATTTGCGTAAGGTGGGAATTATTACAGGAAATTCCTGTATCACTGGTAATAATTTCGCTGATTTCTGGCATGGGAAGTATAAGCGTGATATATATGGCAGATATGAGACTAAGCCGGTACATAACGAAGCGGAATATGATGAGGATGGAAAGCTGATTAAAGAAGAATTTAACGGCTTTACGTATATAGTGTCAGACGATTATGACATGGAGCTTGAGGACGCATATATTCCGCGTCTTGAGCGTTCGGAATATGACCTCATGGCGACGCATGGTGAAGTTGTAGTACGTGATGACGGGACGTGTGAAGCAGACGGTTATTGTATACCGGGCACGGATGGGATTGCAACGCGTGACAATGAAGAAATCGGCTTTTATGTGATGGAGCGTGTAGACGCAAATCATATAAGGGTATTTGTGAGATAAGGAGAGGATTTTATGGATAATGAAGCGGAGCTAAGAGAGCGTATAGCCACGCTAGAACAGGACAAGCGTTCTGTTCATCACAGGCTTGATAATCTGGAAAGCCTGACGGAGAGCGTACATATTATCGCGAC
>CAJUFV010000036.1 GCA_910585795.1 uncultured Clostridia bacterium
AAAGAGGTGTGAATATTAAAAAATTTCACGATTACAAATCTATATAACTACTATATCACAAAGAGAGGAGAAAGGCAAATGAAAATTGAATATGTAAAAGTCGGTGATTACTATATCCCCGCGCTAACAGTACCAAACAAGAAGTACAATATTGGTAAGTATGGCAGACTTCACAGAGAATTTTTAAAGAAATACCGTCCGAGTATATATACTACAAAGCTGATGGACGGAACATTACTTGAATATCTTGAAGAAATCGATGCACAAGCAAAGGATATGGTGGACAGGCTTGTTAAAGATTTAGCGGTGAAGTCAGGCATAACGGAAGAATTAAAATCAACCGACCAAATGAAATGGGTTGGACTAATGAATATGTTTAAGCATACGGCAGAAGAATTTGTTATATCAGAGATAGTTTACGGTTGGGAGGCGAGAATATGAAAAAGATTACTACATATATTATCACAGCTATTTTAATGTTGTCGAGCGTAACAGCAAATGCGGCGAGTATTCCGAGAGAAACAACACCGCTTAATGCGACAGAGGAACAAATACAAATCGTTGAAAATCTAATCGGCGATATTCTTGACGAGGTACAAGCGGACAGGCTTGGCTATGCGTTAGCCGCAGGATATGCAAACACAAGAATACGAAAGGCGGTTATAGCAAATCAGACAAACGGCAACGGCTACGGAATACTATCACCTATCGCACAGAACGCAATCCGATATTATCGTGATATATTATTAAGACCTGATTATTACAGGCAAACCGAAGAAAAATTAAAATCGGTACTTGCAGACTTGATTGTTGAGGTACAGAACGGCAAGGATTACAACACCGCCTATGACGAAGCGAGGATAAAAATATATAAAGCAGCTAACGCATCATTCAATCCTGATACTGATATGGTGGGTGATTTCTGTTATTGGAATGTTCCGCCTGTTGACAGTGCGGAATTTACAGTAGCAAGAAAATTGTTATTACAGGCTCAAAAATAAAAAACGCTCAATTATTGCAACGTAATTTTATCTGGGACATAATCATTAACGGTTATGTCCTTTTTGATTTATAAAAAGATTAACATACAATTAACATAACCTTGCTTTCAGAATTAACATACTTCGCTATATAATTACATTGTGCAAAAGCATAAAAAATTTTAAGGAGTGATTTTAATGAAGAAAATCATAGGAATGTTAGTAATCGGCAGTTTGCTTGCAGCTGCATTGACAGGTTGCGGCAATACGATAGCAACCACATCGCAGACAGCGGTATCACCGCAGACCGTTTCAACAGACGGTTCAACCTCAATGGAAAAGGTAATCGGATATTTAAGCGAGGCATATATGGCAGAAAACACTGATACAAAGATTACATATAACCCGACAGGTTCGGGCGCAGGAATACAGGCTGTTTCAGAAGGACGCTGCGACATAGGACTTTCAAGCCGTGATTTGAAACCGGAGGAAGCGCAAAACCTTAATGGAACAATAGTTGCGATTGACGGAATTGCAATGATTATAAACCCCGAAAATCTCGTATCAGATTTAACGATTGAGCAAATCGGCGCAATTTACAAGGGCGAAATTGCGAATTGGAGCGAAGTCGGCGGTAATGACGCGCCTATCGTTTTAATCGGCAGAGAAGCTGCGTCGGGAACACGCGACGGCTTTGAGTCGATAACGGACACTAAGGATAAGTGTCAATATACGCAGGAGCTTACTTCCACAGGTGATGTTGTTCAGACCGTTTCATCAAATCCGAACGCAATAGGATATGCTTCTCTTGCGTCAGTAAAAGAAACTGTTAAGCTGTTATCAGTTGAGGGTGTAACGCCAACCAATGAAACAATACAGAACGGAACATATAAAATTCAGCGAGATTTCATTCTTGTAACGCCGAAAAACAAGCAATTATCACAAGCGGCACAAGCATTTATGGACTATGCAACAAGCGAAGCTGCTGACGTTATGATTACTAAGGCAGGAGCCGTTCCCGTAAAGAGATAGGAGCAGCGTCGATGAGTAAGTTAAAAAAGACAGCGGATATTTTTGAAAAGTCAATGAACGCCGTATTTACCTTTTGCGGATTTTTAGCTGTTGCGTTTGTGCTGATTATAACGGGTTTTCTTGTTGTCAGCGGTATTCCGGCTATAAAAGAAATAGGCATAATTGACTTTCTTTTCGGAACAAAATGGGCGTCAACCGCCGCAATCCCATCTTACGGTATCTTGCCATTCATTTTGTCCTCCGTTTACGGAACAGCAGGCGCGATTATAATAGGTGTGCCGATAGGACTTATGTGCGCGATATTTCTTGCTAAAATGTCAAACGACAAAACTTCGGGACTTGTACGCTCGGCAGTTGATTTGCTTTCGGGCATACCGTCTGTGGTTTATGGATTATTAGGAATGATAATTATTGTTCCTATTGTGCGTGAGATATTTCATCTGCCTGACGGCGCAAATCTGTTCTCGGCAATACTCGTGCTTGCAATAATGATTTTACCGTCTGTAATTTCCGTATCGGAAACAGCGATACGCGCTGTACCGAAAGAATATGAGGAGGCTTCTCTCGCGCTCGGTGCAACAAAAACTGAAACGGTTTTTAAGGTTATTGTTCCTGCTGCAAAAAGCGGAATACTTACCTCCGTAGTTCTGGGAATAGGCAGAGCAATAGGCGAAGCTATGGCGGTTATGATGGTTGCGGGAAATGTTGCAAATATGCCGAACTTATTTACAAGCGTTCGTTTTCTTACAACAGCGGTTGCAAGTGAAATGTCCTATTCTTCCGGACTTCAAAGGCAAGCGTTATTCTCAATAGCGTTAGTATTGTTCATATTCATTATGATAATCAATCTTGTTTTGAATTTCATAGTAAAGCGAGGTGCAAAAGATGAATAATGGAATATCAGCAAATCGTAAAATTAAAATTACGATATTAAACATACTGATGTATCTCTCGGCAGGGCTTATATGTCTTATGCTTTTGGGAATTATCGGATATATTCTTGTACGAGGTATTCCCAATATATCATTTGGACTGCTTTCGTCAAAGCCAAGTTTAATAAACGATACAATCGGAATACTGCCGAACATCTTAAACACGCTCTACATAATACTGATAACGCTTATCATCGTACTTCCGATAGGCGTGGGCGCGGCGGTATATCTGAACGAATACGCGAAAAACAAAAAAATTGTAAAAGCTATTGAGCTTGCAACGGAAACGCTGTCGGGCATACCGTCCATTATATACGGACTTGTCGGAATGTTAATCTTTGTTCAGTTCTTCTCGCTCGGAACAAGCCTTATTGCAGGTGCGCTGACACTTGTAATTATGACGCTGCCGACAATTATCAGAACAACACAGGAGAGTCTTAAAACTGTCCCAAACGGCTACCGTGAAGGCTCGCTTGCTCTCGGCGCGGGAAAATGGTATATGATACGCACGGCTGTGCTTCCCTCTGCGATTGACGGAATTGTTACAGGCTGTATCCTATCAATCGGCAGAATTGTTGGCGAGAGCGCGGCGCTCTTGTTTACGGCAGGAATGGCAAATGAAATTCTCGGTATATATGAGAGTGTAATGCCGCAAAAGGCAGGCTCAACGCTTACGGTTGCGCTGTATATGTACGCAAAGGAACGCGGCGAATTTGACATAGCTTTTTCGATTGCCGCAATACTTTTGATACTGACATTTATTATAAATCTGTCGGCAAAATTTACGGCAACGGCACTGAAAAAGAGAAAGGAAAAGTAAGATGGCTGATATTATGAAAGCAAAGGACTTGAATTTGTGGTACGGCACAAATCAAGCGTTAAAAAACATAAATATAGATATTCACGAAAAGCAGATTACCGCTCTTATCGGTCCGTCCGGCTGCGGAAAATCAACATTTCTGAAAACGCTTAACCGAATGAATGATTTGGTCGAGGGCTGCCGCATTGAGGGCGATATTACGCTCAACGGTGTTGATATTTACAAGGATATGAATGTTAATATTTTAAGAAAGCGTGTTGGTATGGTGTTTCAGAAGCCTAATCCGTTCCCTATGAGCATCTATGACAATATCGCATACGGTCCGAGAATACACGGAATTAAATCAAGAGTAAAACTTGATGAAATCGTAGAGCATTCACTCCGTCAGGCGGCGATATGGGACGAGTGCAAGGACAGACTTAAAAAAAGCGCGCTCGGTATGAGCGGCGGACAACAGCAGAGATTATGTATTGCGCGCGCATTGGCGGTTGAACCGGAAATACTTTTAATGGACGAGCCGACCTCTGCGCTTGACCCTATATCAACTTCAAAAATTGAGGACTTGGCGATAGAACTATGCGAAAACTATACGATTATTATGGTAACGCACAATATGCAGCAGGCGGCAAGAATTGCGGATAAAACAGCGTTTTTCCTGCTTGGCGAGATTATTGAGTTTGACAAAACGGATAAAATGTTCTCCACACCAAAGGACAAGAGAACAGAAGATTATATAACAGGGAGGTTTGGATAATGCGAAACAGATTTGACGAACAGCTTATACATCTTAATAACGAGCTTATAACAATGGGCGCGTTATGCGAGGAAGCAATAAGCGGCTGTGTGAAATATCTTATAGACAAGGATATTGCTATGCGCGATAATACGCTTGAAGCCGACAAGCAAATAGACCAAAAGGAACGCGATATAGAAAGGCTTTGTATGAAGCTCTTAATGCAGCAGCAGCCTGTGGCGACAGATTTGCGCGTCATATCCTCCGCGCTTAAAATGATTTCGGATATGGAACGTATCGGCGACCAAGCGTCTGATATTGCGGAAATTGTAAAGCATATTCAAAAGAGCAATCTTGAAAGCAACACGCACATATCCGATATGGCAAGAGCGACTATAAGAATGGTTACTGACAGCGTAGAGTCTTTTGTGAAAAAGGATATTGCGCTTGCCCAAACTGTTATAAAGAATGATGACGAAGTGGATTCATTATTTAACAAGGTAAAAAATGAGCTTATACAGGCAATTCAGCAGTCAGAGGACGATGCCGAAGCGTTAATTGACTTATTGATGATAGCGAAATATTTTGAGCGCATCGGCGACCACGCAGAAAATATTGCGGAATGGGTTATATACTCAATTACGGGAAGACACGCAAATTTTAGTTAAAATAATTATTATAAGGAGAAATATTATGCAGAAAAAACTATTTTCAATACTGTTAGGAGCAGTATTATCAATTTCATGTACTAATATCTCTGCTATTGCAGAGGAAGCAGCAAAAACGCAGTCTAAAATTTTTATAAACGGTGAACAGGCTGATATAAACGGATATAATGTCAAGGACAATAATTACTTCAAACTCAGAGATTTGGGGAAATTATTAAATTTTGGAGTGGAATGGGACGAAATGACAAATTCAATATATATAGACACTTCAAAAGGATATACGGAAAATGATACATCAGAATGGACAGCGAAACAGTACAGCGTTACGGTGCCTCAGAAATATAAAGTACCGTTCTCATATTCAAAGACAGGTTATTTTGAAACCGGTCTTACACCGGGCTACGGCTCTGCTGTTACATTTAAGGGTTATAACGCTAACGGAGAAATGGAGTTTTATGCTATAAGCGACAGAGGACCAAACGCAGATGCTCCGCGATATAAAAGCGGTGAAAATATATCAGACGCAAAGATTTTTCCCTGCCCCGATTTCACTCCGAGCATAGCGGTAATTACGTTAAAAGGTAATGAAGCTGTTGTAACATCTACAATAGAGCTAAAAGATATGAAAGGAAAAAATATCACAGGACTTCCGCTTAAACCGGGGCTTGTAGGAGCAACTAATGAAGTAGCTCTTGATATGAGCCTTAATAATATCGGATATGATAATAACGGACTTGATACAGAGGGAATTGCAGTTGATAAAAACGGTGATTTTTGGGTATGCGATGAATACGGTCCTTTTATCGCTAAGTTTGCGCCGGACGGCACACAGCTTGCCAAATATGCGCCTGCAAGCGGACTTGATGAAGTTCTCAAATATAGAATACCAAACAGAGGTTTTGAGGGTATTACTATTACACCGTCAGGAAAAATACTTGCCTCTATGCAAAGTGTATTAGATATAAACAGCGAAACAGCTAAAACAGCTTGCTTTACTCGTATCATAGAATTTGACCCTGAAACAGGTAAAACAAAAACATACGCATATCCGGTAGATGTTTCTGCGTATAACTCGCCTAAAGATTGTAAAATAGGTGATATTTATGCGATAGATGATACTACCGTTCTTGTAATAGAGCAAGGAGCGCTTGCTGATAAAACGATGAGCAATATAATCTATAAGGTTGATTTGACAAGCGCAACAGATATAACCGATATAAAATATGGTGATAAATACCTTGAATATGCAAAATCCGCAAAGGAGCTTGATATAAATTTCGCCAAAAAAGAAAAGATGATAGATTTAAGAGCTATAGGCTGGACAGCGGAAAAAGCCGAAGGTTTATGTATGACAGATGAAAATACTATTGCCGTAATAAATGATAATGATTTTGGAATTACCACAAAGGTTACGGACAAGGACAATGATACTGCAATAACAAATTATATATATGACAGTAACAGCAAAGCATACACACTTAACGGAAAAAGAGCTGACCCGACTATAACAATAGATAAGAACGCCGAGTCGGCGCAGCTTTGGTTGTTTAAGAAAAATATGTAATCAATATTGTAAAGCGTCTGAAATTGTTATATAATGATGTATGTAAGGGCGGTCTTTATAGCCGCCCCTTGCGGCAAGGAGGTGTTTTGTGTGATTTATTTGGTTGAAGATGATGACAATATAAGAAAACTTGTAAGCTATGCCTTATGCAAAGAGGGCTTTAACATAAAGGAATTTTCATCACCGATTGAATTTTGGAACGAAATAAAAAATAATGTGCCCAAGCTGATTTTGCTTGATATTATGCTTCCTAATGAGGACGGATTATCGGTTTTGAAACGACTTAGAGAAAAACCAAAGACAAAGGATATTCCCGTTATTATGCTTACTGCAAAGGGCAGCGAGTTTGACAAGGTAACGGGACTTGATATGGGCGCGGACGATTACATTGCAAAGCCTTTCGGAATGACCGAGCTTATATCGCGTATTCGCGCGGTACTCCGCAGATATGAAAAAACACATACTGATAAAATATATAAAATCGGTGAATTATATGTAAATCCCGCAAAGCATATTATAGAGGTTTCGGGCGAAAGCATAACATTATCTTATAAGGAATATTCCCTGCTTATGGTCTTGCTTGAAGCAGAGGGTAATGTTGTAGAGCGTGAAACGCTTTTAACAAAGGTATGGGGCGAGTTTTACGCGGAGTCAAGAACGCTTGATGTGCATATACGAAATCTCCGAGTAAAGCTCGGCTGCACGGGACATTTAATTCAAACGATTAAAGGAATAGGCTATAAGATTGGCGGTGCTGAAAATGAACAGTAAAATATTTCGTTCCTCTTTTTTCACAACCTTTCTTGTCTTAATCGCCGCTATTGTTTTTATTATGGGCATTTTGTTTGATGTATTTGAAAAGCAAATTCAACGTGAAGCCGCAACAGAAGCGGAGTATCTTGCCCGCGCTGTTGAAAGCGAGGGGGCAGACTTTTTAAGCGAATTTAACGGAACAGACAGAAGAATAACCTTGATAGACGCGGACGGTAATGTTCTTTTTGATAATCAAACGAATGCGGACACCCTTGACAATCACGCCAAGCGTGAGGAAATAAAACAGGCTATGGAAACCGGCAAGGGTATGAGCATACGCTATTCAAAGACCTTAACGGAAAAGACTTTGTATTATGCGGTAAAACTTTCTGACAGCAGCATTTTAAGAGTTTCCACCAATCAATATACTGTTTTTACAATTCTCTTAGGGCTTTTACAGCCGATTATTCTAATTCTTGTCATAGCTTTGATTTTAACCGCTGTTTTATCTTCAAGGGTATCAAAGGCGATTATAAAGCCGATAAACGAGCTTGATTTGGAATATCCCGATAAGAATGAAACCTATGAGGAATTAACACCGCTGCTTCGGAAAATATCCGAGCAGAAGCGGACTATTTCACAGCAGCTTGCAGAAGCAAAGAAAAAGCAAAATGAATTTAACTTAATTACCGAAAATATGAACGAGGGATTTTTGATAATTGATAAGGACACTAATATTCTAACTCATAACGGTGCGGCGTTAAAGCTCTTGGGTATTGAAAATCCCGCGTCAGACAGTGCGCTTGCTCTTTGCCGCACTAAGGAGTTTCGTGAAGTCGTAACAAACTCACTATCGAGCGAAAAGGCTCAAAGCATTATGAAACAAAATGACAGAGCATACAGCTTGATTGCAAGTCCCGTATTTGAAAACGAAAATGTGATAGGCGCGGTTATTATCATTATTGATATTACAGAGATTGAAAAGCGTGAGGAAATGCGCCGCGAATTTACCGCAAATGTTTCTCACGAGCTTAAAACTCCGCTTACTTCAATATCGGGTTTTGCGGAGCTTATGAAAAACGGTGGTGTCCCAAATGAAACCGTAACGGATTTTTCAAAATCTATTTATGATGAAGCGCAAAGGCTTATTTCTTTGGTAAATGATATTATAAAGATTTCAGAGCTTGATGAAAAAAGTATCTCGCTTGAAAGCGAAAAGGTTGATTTATATGAACTGTCAAATGAAATTATTGACCGCTTAAAGAGCGAAGCGGCAAAGAAGAATGTTACACTTAACAACTTAGTCGGAATAAACGCGGAAATAGTCGGTATAAGGAAAATACTTGACGAAATGATTTATAATCTCTGTGATAACGCTATAAAGTACAATAAAGAAAACGGTACGGTTGATATTATTGTAAGCGGTACGGATAAAAAGATAAGCGTTATTGTCCGAGATACCGGCATAGGTATTCCGCCCGAACACCAATCAAGAGTTTTTGAACGCTTTTACAGAGTGGACAAAAGTCATTCAAAAAAGGTCGGCGGCACAGGCTTGGGTCTTGCCATTGTAAAACACGGTGCGATGTATCATAACGCGGATATATCGCTTGAAAGCACAGAAGGCAAAGGAACAAGCATTAAGATTACTTTTGATAAAAATTAACGGAGGTGTGCAGTTTTGTGGTTAGTATTTGCGGCATTGTCGGCGGTATTTGCTGCGCTTACATCTATTCTTGCAAAAATCGGCATTGATGGTGTTAATTCCAATTTGGCTACTGCAATTCGGACTATTGTAATTTTGATAATGGCGTGGGTTATGGTGTTTGTTACCAATTCGCAGAGCGGAATAGCGTCTATCGGAAAACGTAGCTGGCTGTTTCTTATTTTGTCGGGTTTGGCAACGGGTGCGTCTTGGCTATGCTATTATAAGGCATTGCAAATCGGCGAAGCGTCAAAGGTAGTTCCCGTTGATAAAATGAGCGTAGTTATTACAATGCTGATGGCTTTTGCAATTCTTGGCGAGAAATTGACAGTAAAATCAATTATCGGTGTAATCTTAATTACGGCAGGTACAATTTTTATGACAATTTAACTGCTACATTTTAAACCGCATTTTTGCACCATTGAATATAAACCATAAGGGGTTGCGTGTTTCAAGCCTTGAAAGTATAGGTTTTATGCGGTTTAAAATGCTCTAAATGCCCACGTTATATATCTTGTTTTTTATCCTTTTTTCTGCTCTTATAAACATTATACCTATTCTTACATTGAGGACTGCAAAATACCGCGCTTGGTCTGCTTGCCTTGAATACGGTGTTACAGTGTTTACATATCCTTAACGGGTTTTTGTCATTTACAAGCATAAAGCTGAACATCATCTGAATACCGAGTAACAGCGAATGAAAATCCCATACCATAGTCGGAGTATCAAGCAATTCAAGGTGGTATGTCGGTGCGATACCGTCAAAGGCTGCCATAGCTTCTCTGTAAACTTCCCTTGCGGTTTCGTTGTCGCTGTCTAAATTCTCATAATATAACACTGTTGTAAAGAAAGTAAATGCCCAATTTTTGAATTGCTTCAATATCCAATCGTATCTTTCCGCATATTCACGCTGAAACAGCATATTGACCGCCACAGGTCGTTTATCCATAGTCATAGCAAGAGCCATCATATCCTTATCGCCGCTAATTGTCCAAGAAACATTGCCTTTGAAACTTGACACTTCGGGCATTTCAAACGGGAAAAACAATTTTAAGTATTCCTCGGTTGACATCGTTTCGTGCTTTATATATCTGTTTTTGTTTAGATATACTGCTTCATAATTCATAAAATGCGGTGTAGTCGGTAATGCGGTCATAAATCCAAATAAACCGTAGTTTGATATAAAGTTAAAAATTGCTTGTTGCTGCTTTTCTTCGTTATGATTGTTTATACATAGCAGTCCGACATTCAGTGCGTCAATTACCATTGTTTCATAATTTTCGAGAATGTTATATATTTTAACCTTTGCGTCAGACGCGGGCTGAATATACCAAGTACCGTCTCCATCTTCAATCATCATATATTCACTGTATTTTACCCAATTTGAACTTGCTCTTTTAAAAATATTTTCCATAACAAAATAAACCTCATTTTTCTGTAATCTCTTTTATAATATCTATATTACTACTATTATTTGTCATTGTCAATCATATTCCGATAATTTTCAACAAATAATTTTTCTTGTTTTGTCATACTATGTCCTGAATTTAATGTCAGATAATCATATATCTTTTTCCGTATTTGTTTCAGAGCCGTATTTTTGACTTTTCGTATATTCCTGTCTGTCTGACCTCTTATGCAAGCAATTTTTTGTGTACTGAAACCTTTGACTATGTAATAGAATAGGACTTCCTTTTGCTCGGCTGTCAATTCGCCTATTATCTCCGCTATATACGGCTCTGTAATCAAGTCTTGAAGCTCGTGAGGACAATCATTATATTGCTTCGTCAAATTCGCCTTTTTGTATTTGTTTCCATAGGTATTTGTTAATACTTCTCGGAAAGCAGATACCGTTTTCATCAGCGTTATAGTCAAGCGGAATATTATTGCCGCGACTTATTTCGTGATAACGTTCTTTTCGCTCACGATTAGCGTCAAGCTTGTCATACCATTTGACAACTTCCTCAAAATCCTCTTGCGTCCTTGCTGAGTCCTCTATTATTCGCAAGGCTTCAGCGCGTAATTCGCGTTTCAATTTTTTATTCTTTAGATTTTCCTCTATATATTCATTAGCTGCTAAAACCGCCGCTTGATTTTCAAGCTCTATTTCTCTATTTAATTTTTCCTGTTCCTCGTCAAATTCCCTGTTGTAAAGCGTCTTGTTTCACCTCCAGAAAAAATTATATAAATTTTTAAAATTTTTTCAAAAACAGTTCCGTTTTACCCCTCATATTTCTCCTATTAGTAGAGGGTAATCTATATTATATATTTTAGAT
>CAJUFV010000037.1 GCA_910585795.1 uncultured Clostridia bacterium
AAGTAAATACTTTTAATAACGATGATGAATTGTTAAAAACTTTATATTTCATATTATGCAAAGCGGAAAGCGAAAAACAGTCATTTGAATTGAAAAGCTATGAAACTGTGTCAAGGTATCTTGCGGATGCTGACTATAATCCGGATGTTGATTCATATATTCCGGTAAGTGATTTTATCGCGCCAAAATCCATTGATATGCGGCAAAGTGCTAAATATGTAATAATTGATGACGTATATTATTCATTTGCATATATACCATCTAAATCTTATAGTACCAGATGTGTAGGAGGCTGGTTATCATTACTTGTAAATCTGGGTGAAGGTATAGATGTTGACTTGTTTCTGAAAAAAGAAAATATAGCAGACGTTCAGACAAAATTGACGTATGCTTTGCGTTTTAATAAGGTAAAGGTGCGGAATATGGAGGATAGCAGCTCCGATTATGAGGAGGTGCGTGATGCTATTAAGGCAGGATATTATTTAAAACAGGGTATTTCAAGCGGTGAAAACTTTTGCTATATGGGTGTAATGCTTACTATAAGCGCATACAGTGAAAAAGAACTCGAATGGAAGGTAAATGAGGTAAAAATGTTTTTATTATCTCAGGACTTGAAGTTAAAGCAGTGTTGGTTTCAGCAGGAAGAAGCATTGCTGATGACTATGCCTTTATGTTCCATAAATGAAAACTTGTTTAAAAAAATGCGTAGAAATGTCCTTACCAGCGGAGCAGCAAGCGCATATCCATTCTGTTCATATGAAGTAAATGATGAAAATGGTATTATGTTCGGTACGAATAAAGCGAACAATTCACTTGTGTTTATAGATGCTTTTGATTCTAAAAAATACAAGAATGCTAATATGGCTATATTGGGTACTTCAGGAGCCGGAAAGACTTACACCTTACAGTGTATGGCTATGAGAATGCGCGAAAATGGTATACAAGTATTTATTATAGCGCCTAATAAGGGACACGAATTTAAGAGAGCTTGTGATGGTGTAGGCGGCGAATATATAAAAATAGCTCCCGGCAGTAATCAAAATATCAATATAATGGAAATAAGGAAGAAAAATACTGAGGTTACACAATTGCTTGATGGTGTAGACAGCGTAAAATCATCAATGCTTGCAACTAAAATACAGCGTCTTCATACATTTTTTTCGTTATTGATTCCGGATATTTCGCATGAAGAAAGGCAGTTGCTTGATGAGGCGCTTGTTAACACATATAGAAAGTTTGGCATAACAAATGACAATAACAGCTTAATATCAGAGAATACTCCTGAAAGATATAAGGAAATGCCTGTATTGAGCGATTTGCATGATGAACTTAAGAAAGGCGGTCAGCAGACGCGTCATTTGTATAATATATTATCACGTTATGTATCGGGTTCGGCAAATTCATTTAATTCATCTACTAACGTAGATTTGGATAATAAATATATTGTTCTTGATGTGTCGGCGCTTACTAAGGAAATGATTGCGGTAGGAATGTTTATTGTTCTTGATTATGCTTTAGATAAGTGTAAAGAAGATAGAACCGTGCAAAAAGCAATTTTTCTCGATGAATTATGGAATCTTATAGGAGCAAATTCTTCTGATGATGCGGCTGAATTTGTACTTGAGATTTTCAAAACGCTTCGGGCTTATAATGTAAGTGCTGTGGGTTCCACACAAGATTTAAACGATTTCTTTTCGCGCGATGACGGTAAATATGGCAAGGGTATTATCAATAATTCCAAGATAAAATGGATAATGCAATTGGAGCAGGAAGAAGCTGTAAATGTTCGTGACTCGCTGGATTTGTCTGAATCGGAGATGCAGCAAATTATGCATTTTGAAAGAGGAGAAGGCTTGTTATTGGAAAATCAAAATCACATTCCGATTAAATTCCGTGCGTCACATACAGAGGATGAATTGGTTACTACTGACCCTAAACAGCTTAAAATTATATCAGAGAAGAAAAGAATGATGAATAAGACGTGTACAAAACGTATTATAGACGCTTAAAAAACGTATATAAAACGTGTTATAAACGTCTAATAATGCCTAAAGAAAGGATAAAAAAATGGTATCAAGTATATTAGTTGACAATATTTTTAATTTTGTAGATAGAATTGGAGTTGTCAGTGATGAACAGATTATAAAGATGTTTGAAGCCACTCACGGCATAGACACAATAAAATACAATATCAATCACCTTGTTAACGACAATAAAATAAACCGTAAAAGTAATACACATATGCTTATGAGAAGGCAGTCAGTATGTGAAACGGATTTTGGACAAAAGCTTTTAAGTCAAGCGGCGTGGTTATTGGCGTTTATGGGTGAAAAGCAGGTTAGGGAGTATTTTACGATAGATTATCCGGCGCAGTTATTCATTATCGGAGAAAATAATATATGCTATGACGTTACGGTTTTTACATTCCAGACTCTTAATGCGCTAAAGATGGCTGTACTTCCAAAGCGCAGATTGATGATTCCGCAGGGGATAGAAGATGAAACTGTACATATCGCCGTTATTCCGGATAAGGAAATGGCAAATGAAATCAGAGACTTAAAATTTGACAATTACTGTATTCTTGATGAAGATAATCAGCCGCACTATCATCAATGGGAGAATTAAACAATGTATGAGAACCATAATCTATCTGAAGCGGAAATAGCTATGATTTTAGAAAAATATGACAGGATTAAAAGGGTCTTGGATGATTGTTACAAAATTGTTGATAAAACATTTATTCAGCAGCGTTGGAACTGTAACAACACTATTTGTTCAGAAATAGAACGGACTAATAGTATGTTAAGTCTTGATGCAGAGTTTTATGAAAAGATGATAAATAAATGTTTCAGGTTATATAACGAAATAA
>CAJUFV010000038.1 GCA_910585795.1 uncultured Clostridia bacterium
AAAAGAAAAAAGAAAAAGAAAAATTTCCGTTTGGTTTAATTCTAAACACCAAAATCAAATCAAATTACCGTTTTGTAATCAAATACATCGTATTTTGCCGTTTAAATTCGTTTTAAGACGCTTTTTCTTTTTAGAGGATAGTTTGTTGCTTTTTTATTTAAACGCAGAATTTGAATGTGTTATGGATAAATTAGAGCATATTGCGAACCATTTATGAGGAATAAAAATCATTTTTTATAAAAAAATATAGCCGGAGCTGAAAAAACAACTCCGGCTATTTCAATTAAATTCTTAAAAAGCTACATATAAGCGACATATATCTGCCGTATGTTACAGCTCCTTCAAAGTTAGTCCACGCATCAGGCGTTTTGATAACTTCTTTGTCGCACAGACTGTCAAGGCAATTTCTGCTCCAATGGTCTGTCTTACGGTTGATATATGACGGACACATACCTCCTGAAGCTTTATCAAACAATGCCAAACAATAAGCATTTGACAAATTCGCATTACTCTTTACGAGTTTGATATATAAATCCTTATCCGTTATCAATCCTTTACCGCAAAGCGAAATTATAATCGGATGCGCCCAATGAATAGAGGCATCAGCTTCATCGCTTTTCCAAGTGCCGCCGCTTACTTTGTCAAGCAATGCCAAAGCATATGCAACAGGCAAGTCGCATTCGTAGTTTTTCCACGCATCGTCTGTAATATATCCAAGCTCTTTGAGCTTGTTCAGGTGTCTTGCCGCCCAATGCTCCGGAGCAGACTGTTCGAGTCCAAAACCTTCAGCAATTCCGGAGGCGATAGCTCCTGCAATATCAGCTTTCCTGCTCTGATATGTTTTGATGTCGGAACTGCTATCTATGAAGCATACTTCAAGTAAAACTGCTGATACTCCCTGTGCCTTTACTTTGGATATTACACTCCAATTTCTACGTTTTACGCCTCTGTTTCTGTAACCGACAGTGTTAGAAAGCTGCTTTACTATGGATTCTTCAACTCCAACTCCGTTTTCAGATGTTGTAACAAAAATCTCCGTACCTACACCGCCACCACTGTTAAAATGAATTTCAAGCACATAATCATATGCCGTGAAATCATGTCTGTGGGATTTCAGATATTCAAACCAATTTTTACTTGTGTCTGCTACTGAAACTTCGCACATTCCCTGCATTTTGGCTCTTATCAGAGATGCCATCTCCCTCGTGAGGTCTGCTTCTCTGTATCCGTTGCCGCAAGCTCCGCAGTCTTCCTCGCCGTGTCCTGCTATAATTAACATTCTCATAATCAATTTTCCTCCTTCAGTTTGTGCATAATATCATCAGCTTTGATAGCTTCCTTCGTGAAGCTGTTGTTTTTCCACCATGCAAGAAGTGATGCCGCTATTGCCGCAGCATCGGAAATCCACGCATACACTTCTGTATCTGAAAATGGCAGCGGATTTTTACCCGCTGCCGTTAAAATTGTATTTGCTATAGTAACTACCATTGCTACCGTTCTGGCTATTGTTCCTGCTGATATTTTCATAAAAACCATCTCCTTAATCTTCGTGTTCTTCCGTAATGATTTTATCTTCTTTTCTATTCGGGAGCTGCATATATTTCTCTCGAATACCATCCATAACGCCATTTAGTCCAAGTGCGTGATAATTTTGCCACATATTTTCAAAATTGTCTTTTGCGTATATAGGCGCATACCCTTTATCTTTTGCTTTGTTAAACTCGCTTATCATCTGCGCTCTTAATAAAGCCTGTATACCTTTTTTTGTTGCTTTATTCTGTGTATCGCTTTCCTTAACTTTTTTAAAAAGATATGTCCAAAGTAATACAAATACACTTGGAACGCCAAGCAGTGCCAATATTTCATACCATATCATTTATTAGTCCTCCGTCATACTTATTTCATTAACTAATTCTTTATAGTCGGCTTCTGTCAGTCCGCCCGACATAACAAGAATATCAAACTTTGATAGCATAGTTTCTTTATCCATTTTTCCGGCGGCTACAATTTTCTTGCATAAGCCATAAGAACGTCCGTGTTCCATATTTGCTCACCTCCTTAAATACCCATTTCCAGCATTGACATACGGCAATCCACATCAAGCATAAAATTATCGACATATTCCGGCAAAGAAGCCTGATACGCCTCATAACTTCCGTATGAGGCAATTTCTGCGATTTCCCTATTAAAGTCTTGCGTTTTAAGCTCAATACCCTCCATATACGAATACTGAGAATTATCCAATTCTATTTTAGAAATAAGCTCTAAAAGCTTATGCTTTGGTACTACATTGACTTCAAGCTCCTTTGCATCTTCTTCGTCTACATAATGAATTTTATCTGTATAGTTTTCCTTATCTATTGCTTTATAATGCCTTATAATAATGGCATACTTATTAAGGTGTATTTTATTATCTTTTATTGCAAAGTTATCAAGTGTTTTCATATGTACTACTCCTTTATTAACCCGATACCATATTATTTGCGTTTATGCTTCCTGTTGGAAATGTAGTATAAGATTGAGCATATTGCAAAATATTGTCTGCAAATAATACTTTATTTCCATTAAAATTCATTTCTGAGCGTCCCACAAATGTATTATTTGTCATTTGCGTTGGACAGAGTATCTGTAGCTTATAAGTATCTGTTGTATAGCCTGTACTTGAATTGTTAAAAGTACAGCCTGTTATTTTACCAAAAGTCAGATAAGTAGAAGCAGTATAATTTACTATGCAATCCCGAAGTATACTGCCTTTTCGTTCTACATCAGAAGTGTAATGACAGAGTGAAGCCTTACTATTGTTTAGTGTTACTTCACATTTATCAAAAATAATTTCGCCATTTGATATATTGGTTCTATAGTCACCTGAGCAACTAATCTTACACTTTTCTATGTACCCTTTCGCTTCTGTATTGTAAAGAAAATTAAGTTCGTATTCTTGATTTTGGAATGCGCTTGCTGAGTTATTTATAAGTGTAATGGTGCCTCCGCACACTTGAATGTTCTTACATTCCAGACCTGAAGAGCAAGGATAGTCATTACGAGAGTTAGAAGTTTCCAAAGTAAAGTCGCAGTCTTTTAATATAATATTGTCAGCAATAAAAAGCTTTTCTGGAAAATTGTAGCTAAAGCCATCTCCGACGTGTATCAAAACATTTTCAAGTATAAGTGTGGAACCATTATCTCGTCCAAGATTGATTAAAGTTCCTGTTGTTGTCCAGATTTGAAAATCAATATTTTTTATTGTCAAAGTCATTCCATTAGCCGCTGAACATTCTGTTCCGTCTAAATATCCTCCTGAATAAAAACGCAATCTAGGCAAACTAAAATCGCGGTATCCTCGAATATTACCCTCTAAAGTAAATCTATTCGCACCGCGTAGCCCAGACTTTGTCCACGTTGTGTATCTTCCTATAACTATGCGTCTATTTATATTAAACATGATATTAGTGGCACCTGTAATTAATCGTATTTTTCCGCCACCTAAAACTCGACTCGCCGCATCTTCCAAGGCGTCATCTATATTATCGCCTATGATATAATCTGCACTGCTTGCGATGTTGTTAAAACATTTCCCCATATAACAGGTGACACCGTCAGAGTTCCAAGAAAGATAGTCAGTATGCGCTATACGTATATCTGAAGGGTCAAGCACATGCTGCGAAGGAATACTTGACCAATATGTTCCGTCATATTCAAATTCTACTATCTCACCAGCTTCCCAAGTATTTATTACAATTCCAGTTTTTGCGCTACTTTTAAGCGGAACTCCTTCATACCCCAAAACCTCTTTACCATAATACTTTATTGTTTTAGCACCTGTACTATTAACATTTAATTGGGCATAATTACATAAAGACTTGTGCGGATAAGTAAATTTTACTCTAACTCTAACTCCTTTCACCAACTTAAAATTAGGTATTGAAACAAGTTTAGTTGTGGTTTCTCCAAGCGTTGTACACTCCCCATAATTATCGGGAATTTTCCATACAGGCGCGCTGCTTCCGTTACTCACAGGAATATACCCTGCCGTCCCAGCACTCGTAGGGGAATACCACGTTCTGCTTAAACTACTTGCGCCGTTATAACTTGCAGATGAGCCGTTTAAGTTTAACGTAAGCGAGCTGGGATTCTTCATTGATGTTGGCTTATTGTCCAAATCATTATAATCATTTGAAAATGCAACGACTTTTAAATCCGCAAACCATTTCTTGATTTTTCCGAACAAAACCGGCAATTTATCGCCAGACTCAATATTTGCTCTTGCATCCGCTTGTGAGAAAGGTGGAGTTGCTAAGGCATCAATAATACTATCTATATTTCCATCTCCAATTTTCACGGGGACTTTATCAATGTAAATATAGCTGTCATATGTATCGCCTTTTGGTATCATATAGATTATATTTTCGTCAATATCATTGCTTACTGTTACATTGATATTATCAAAATATACAGTGTCGTTCGCAAGCCACGTATAAGCTGCTATACCTGTAACCTTATCGCAAACGCCTCTAAAGGCAGCTGTACCACTGATTTCGTCCGAAGAATCGTTTTTATTAGTAATGATATATTGCACCTGTTTTCCGGCAAAATCAATTATAAACTTACAGTGTAGCCATACGCCAAAAAAAGAAGCACGAGTGCTTCCCGTATTATTTACTTGAAAACGATTACTTGACGTACTAAATAAATCTATCGCTATGCCATCTGTATTGTTTCGAATATCAGCGTTATTCATTGTACTCAAAGCATCCAAATCAGCCAAAGCTATACGCATACGACCATTATTTACATATTCCATATCAAATTCAATATTCATTGTTTTAGCGCCTTCTGAATTGATACCCGAAAAAGCAATTTGGGAATATACATTACTTGAACTGCCTATCGTTGTGCTTGCTCCGCTTGCTCCGGTAGAACATATAACCTGATAATTACCACCATTTTCAGAATCTGCCATTATAGTTGATGTGCCTTTTACTGTATCTCCTATGGATGGCACTGTAAACAGAGTCTTACCGTCCTCAAAATCATACTTAAGCGAATTTGATGGCAATACCGGCACAATTCTTTTTGTAAACCTCTTATTAAGTTCTTCCTCAAACTCTTTACGTGTCACTTCTGCAATAAATGTTATGTTTACCTGCAAATTGTTCGTATTTTTAATAATTATCGGGAACGTAAAATGTCTGTAAATATGTGCAACACCGTTAAATGCCATAATAGGATTTGCATTATCACCAAAATTAACGTATGCGTATAGGATTTCTCCTTCATCTGGGTCTTTAGCTATTATGCCAATTTCTCTTAACACAAAAGCAGCATTACCATTGACAACTCGTATGCCAATATTGGTAATGCCGTCTGAAGCTACATATTTTCGTTCAAAATCTACCGTAGCAGTATCAGATTCTATTCCATTTTGATGCGATGGTATTTCCAAAACAAGATTTTCAATCCCTGATATGTCTTGGCCTTCTTGCAAATAACCTTCACCTATTACAGCTTTTATAAGATTTAATGATGTTATACCTGCTTCTACTTTAGATTTAAGCCGCAATCCCTTATCTGTCACAAACATTGGTGTGAATTTACTTATTACTGCCATAACTTATCAATCCTCCTTTATCGGTATTGTTTCATAACCAGATTCAACCATAACTCCTGTTTCGTAATAAATAGGAGTTGCATCCATATCTTCTCTTGTTTCACACACAACAGTAACGTGAGCAGGAAGCCTTTGCGTTATCAGCTCTATCAAATCATTGAGCATGTCAGAATGATTATCAAATTTGAAATGCAATATCCTGTTTCCTTTATCATCTGTCGTGAAGTCTATTTCCGGCGCTTCGTGCAGAACGCTCTCTATCCATCGCTTCATCTTGCTGACTGAAAGCTTTCCAACGCTTGTTAATACGCTATTAACATATATACTCCTATCAGTTATTCTTCTCTCGATGTCAAATATATTGAGAAACCTTTCAAGTTCGTCAATAGTGTCTTCATCGCAGCGAAAAATAAAGGCGTTGTCAATAATTTTTAAAGCCTGTTCAGCCAAAGAATCCATTTCATCGGCAACAAAACGCTGTATTGCCATATAGTCTGAAAAATCAAGATAATAAGCAGGAATACTTCTCTTGATTTCATCAAAACTACTTTGCTGAGTATTCTTCAAAATCATCTGGATTTACCTCCTGTATAACAACATCAATGTTAATATCATCAGCAGAAACAATATGAGGACGTTTAAAAATCGCAATTTTAATATTCTTATGACCGTTGCATATTGACAGGTTCTCGCAGTTGCTTATACCTGTTATAGATTGGATTTCCGACTTTAAATTGTCTACATAGATATATACATAATCGCCAGAGCTTCCATCAACAAGATCATCAAAATACTTATTGAGTTTTCTTGTAATTGTATCCTTTATTTCAGCTGTATCAACATTTGCACCGAATACAGAGCGTTTCAAATACAGCTTCGCAGAAAGGGTTACAGGCAGGGTGATAAGCGGATATACATTGTATATTGTGCCGATAACTCCCTTTCCCTCTCCGAATCCAAGCCTGTCAGGGTCTATATACTCTTGAAATTCCTCCACAACTTCACTTTCGTCATAGTTATCATCTACATTGAGAAAAATCAAAACATTGTTTGGAATGTTCTTGATAACAACATTAATTTTTTCATCATATACAGAACACGCATAGACTATGGATGCCTTAATTGGCTTTATGCCTCCGGAAATTTCAAAATCTTTAGCCCATTTCTTTACCTGTGCAACATTGGCATTTTCACTCGGCTGTGCGAGAGCTTCCTGCAAATTGCTTCGTATTTCTTCATCTGTGTCATCATCGGTAGGATAACGAAAAACCTCCCCTGCTTGACTCAAAGTTAAGCCGGGGATTGTGTATGCAGGAATAACCCTTGTGCCTACCGCAAGCTTAGGTACTGCTGTACCTGCCGTCTCACATTCAAGATACAGACCGCCATCTTCGTCAATGGCATTTATTGTATAATAATAACCATCGGCGAAAAATCTATCCCCTGCACATACATCTCCACCTTCGTAGACATATTTATATATCCACGGCGTTGCCGAATTTATTTTAACATTGTATTCTTCGGCTTTAGCACTCAGATATTCACCTGTCATTGTAGGTATTTTGACCTGCTCATTAAGCAATGAGAGGTCAGCATATGCTTCTGCAAGCAACATACAAAGAGGAGCGGCAACATCATACATTACGCTTCCTTCAGAAGTGTCAATGCCGTTCGGAGCATATGACATACACTTTGCAAGCAGCTTTTTATATGTCTTTTCCTCAAACATCGCTATAATTCTCCTTTACCTGAACATCTCCATATATCGTCTTTACCGAAAAGCTTATATTCATTTCATCTCCATCAAAGGTAAAGGAAAAATCATTATTCATTGCGGTTATTCTACTGTCGTGAATAATGGCATCCTCAACAATGTGAGACAATGAAGCTTCAAGATATTTTCTTGAAGGAGACGTTGAAATTAACTGTTTTATGCCAGAGCCATAAGCACTACTGTATATTAAGCATTTGAATCTCGGAGTCATCAAAGCTTTTGTTATGTACTGATTAACCGCCTCGATGCCATCAATCTTTCTTGATGTCATAAGGCAGTTTTTGAAATCGAGTGCATAAGTTTTCGTGTTCATAGGTCTGGGGTCTTTGCTTATGCCTGTTATCGGAACGGAAATATAATTTGCCATTGCATCACACCCTTCCTATAACAAGAAATTGTTTATTGTTGTTACAGCTAACGAGAACAACCGAATCTCCAACTTTCAATGAATTATGGACTTTTCCGGTTGCCTTCCTTGATGTGCCATTGTAATCAGGAATTGTTATGTCTATGTCATAATCGGAAAGTTCCTTTGGAATCGTAAGCATCTTTTCGTATATGTGGAATTTTTCTTCGTCCTTCAGAACAATATCTATCGGAGACACGTTTCTTACACATCCTTCATAAATGCCACCATCAGGAGTGTTCATATGCTGTATGCACTCTTTTAAACTTAATTTTCCTGCCACAATATCACCCCTGTATCTCATTAGTCAATCTTACTTTTAGCTTCATAGTATGATTAAAGCCTCCGTTGATGGAGGCTTTATTTGCAGCAAAGGTATGAGTATCTTCGTCAATATAATACACATTGCTTATATCCAATTCAGGAATAATAAGATGAAGCGAGGCTCCGGATATGCAATCCGTAATTCCGATTCCTGTAATTGTAATATAACAATCAGGCTTGCCGGAAAGTTTCAGCTTATTTTGTGCAATCTGCTTGTATTTTGCACTCGACAAATCTTTTTTTGGCTTTTCAACTTCTTGAAAAATACCGAATTTGCTTTCGAGTTCTTCATCGACTTCGAGAAGTATCAATTTATCATCTTCTCCTATAAGCTTTACTCTGGTAGCAATGCTGCTGTAATCTCTTGTTCTCTTATATGTCATAAGGTTTGAACCTGCTTCGACTACCCAATTTATCATACTATCGGCACGTTTTATGAGATGAATCTTCTCCATATCAGCATATATATAATACCTTTCGCCTGTATACTGAAATGTTTCAAGCATTGCATCGCATAACACATCCCACGGAGTAGTTACCAAGCCTGACATTTCGTCAATTTTATAACTACATTCAGCCACTTCGCCGATGGGAAGGTTAAATCTGTTGCATATATCTTTAAATATATACGGAAGGGTCTTGTTTTCATAGCTGAACGAATCGTGATTGTTTGACAAGTATCTGCAAAGGTCATACGCTGTAACGTTGATAATTCTTTCATCAGAATCATCCTGTTTTAATACCATACCGCCAAACAAGCCGACTCCATTCCAATAAAAAACAAGGCTATGCCCTTCTGCAACATCAATTCCAGACCGTTCATATTCAGAACTGTCAAGCAGCGTAACCTGTGCTGTTCTCGGTGCTGCTCCCTTTCGTCCTCCCCATTCAATCTTTTCTACTAATTCCGTAATATCAAACATACCATCGCTTCTTACAAGAATTAGTGTAATCTGTTGTTCATCCATATACATCACCTACATTTCAGTCATACAGGAAGCTTTAAAACTTGCCCTGTATAAATGATATTGTCGGATGCTATTATGTCGGTGTTGAGATTATATATTTCTCTCCACCTATCGCCATCTCCGAGTTTGGATTGAGCAATACTCCACAAACAGTCTCCGTGAACAACTGTATATGTATCAGGCGTAGCTCGGTCATCATATCTTCCGTCTTCATTAGAAACATATGCGGTTCCGTTATCTACTTCAAGCTTCCTGATTGTAGGCTGTCGATGTTCAACAAGCTCTATATCGAAATACTGAGTCCCGACATCTCCACCTTTTTCGTTCCAATTCAGCTTCGATATTTTTACGTACTTCCATATGTAACAATCAGTAATGACAAAATGACATACGCAGCCATTGTCCTTCCACGACTGCAACTTTGATTTTATGGTATATGGATTGTACCAATACGTAAAATTTATGCCGGGGAATTTTCCCCACGGCAAAAACGAACTGAATGAAAACCTATGAGCTGCTCTATCCTTATGTACGAGGATTTCTCCAAGTCCGACAATATCAACCGTTTTGACACCTTCTCCTGTGTTTATCTTGAATTCTTCAGGATTTACAGGAAAATGTATTCTTTCGTTACCGTCATCGTAACTTAACCATATTTCATATGCCATATGCTATATTTAGAAGTCACGGCTTCTATCTCCTTCCTCATATATTTCTTCCTCAAAAATGTTAATCAGGATAGGCTTTATATTATCCATAACATAACTTATTATTTCCGACCTATCCCCACTCGCTCTTACACTTCCACTACCTTTCAGCTCTATAATATATTTCCTTTCTCCAACGCTATCTGAGCCTCTGTCATCAGATGAAGAAGCATATTCGCTCGGATTCAAACGATAATCGTCATCATCAAAGCGATTTAAGATTCTATTGGTAGCATAAGCAGGAAATACGGTTGAGTCTTGCCTTCCTACTACAAGCTCTGGACCTTCCTCGCCGGCAATAAATGTATCTGCTGACGATGTGGTTCCGGTTGCATATGCAGGATATTCAGGTATAGCTCCTTTTGAGGTCTGTGAAGCATCTAAGCCATATCCAAGTTTTTGATAATTGCTTGTGCCTATTCTTCTCCTTAAAAGGTTAAGATTGCCGTTTAAAATCGAAGCCGTCTCCGAAGCTCTGATGACTTTTGCACCTTTTTCAAGATTCGCAAGAACATTTTTCCCTGCAAACGTAAACAATTTTCCGCTTTGGTAAATCAACTCTGTGGGGTCAAAAATACCTTTTTGGTCGTTTACATATGTCAAACCTCCTCGCCAATAGGAAGTACCTTCTGCATTACCTGCGGTAAACTGTGCAGGTGCATTTCCTTCTTGCTTGTAGGTTACTTTGTATGTAACACTCTTATTTCGAAGCCGTCCCTGATAACTTATTGCAGTTCCAATGTCCTCTTTTCCTTCAAAAGTACCGAGAACATTTAAGGCTGTGTCCTTGTTCTCCATTTTATCCTTTTGAGTATTGGCTTCGGCTATCTGTTCTATGCCAAGAGTCTGACCGTCAACGCTTAATTCTGCGGTCTTTGAGTTGACCGTTGCGATTACTTGCTGTGCTTCGTTAAGAACATCAATATTTCCTTCTGCATTTACCTGTAATGATACGGCTCCATATCCGGCTAATGTCTGTGTTACTCCGCTTGCTATATCAAGAATGGATATATCACCGTTTGCGTTTACGGAAACACCAACATTATTTTGACTATTGATTTGAGTTATCTTATTTGTAACATCATCAATTACGCTTACATCTCCGGTAGCACTAATTTCAATGGACTGATTTCCGCCAATAGCACCTAACGCACGAGCATATTCTGTCATACTTGCAGAAATCGCAGCAAGAGCATTTGGGTCTGCACTCATTAAGGCACTCTGCATATCAGCAAATCCATTTGACAACAATCCTTGACCTTGTGCTATTTCAAGAGATGTCATTCCGAGTTGCTGACCGATTGTGCCATAATCACTTACATAATTTGAAAGAACACTACCTCCAGCTTTTACTACATCATCGAAACTTTCTTGTCCTGATTTTGCTAAAACGAGCTTATCAACATAGTCTGCCGCACTTTCTCCTGTATATTGCAGAGCATTTCTTAAAGCGTTTATGCTTTGGGTAGCATCCCTGCCATTAGATAATTCATACGTTGCTGTATTCAAGCTACCGCCAACAGCTTTGTTAGCATTATCTTCATAAGCAGATATTTCATCTTTATACTTCAATGCCCACTTGTCATTTGCCAAATCGCTTGCTCTGTTCTTCCAAGCATCGGCAGTAGCAAAATATTCGTCAGCCAATTCTTCGTTTCCTGCCGCCAATGCCTCGTAATACTTATCCATAGCGGCATTCATTTTTGCATTAGCACCTTTTTGACCGAGTTCATTCTGCTCTACATATTGCTTAGAGGTTGCATAATCATCAGCACCTTTTTCGAGGTCGATAAGCAAAGAACCTGTATCCCCTTTTGCCTCCAAATACTCCTTTTCTGTCAGGAGACCGATTGCCTTTTCCAAGTTATCCGTATCACAATTTATGTTCAAGTTGTATTCATCAGCTAACAGGCTTTTTATTTCTTCAATACGCTTTTTTGCTACCTCAACTTCAGCTTCTGAAGATTCACCAGAATTTATTTTTATATTCAACGTTTTGAACTCTGATTGAAGTGCAGACAATTCGTTCATTTTTCCTATATGAGAGTCAAGGCTTTCACCTGTTTTATTCATTCTTGTTCCAAATTCTCTACTATGTTCGTATGCCTTGTACAATCCATACCCTAACGCTGTAACTGAACCAACACCAGCCGCAACAATGCCTACAGGCCCAAGAACTGATGCCAATCTTACAAGCAAACCTCCCGCTTTGAACAAAGAACTAAGGTTTGAAAAAGCTGATGTTATATCTGAAACACCTTTTACAATTTTCAATCCGGTAAAAGCTCCACCGAGACCAACAACAGCAACTTTAACCAAATCAATATGATTTACAAGTCCCATAAACAAAGGGACGGCTGCTCCTACAACATTTGCCATTATGCCGCCTACCGTTTCCATAGCACCTGTGATTTCAGGCATATTAGCAACAAGAGCATCCATAGCAGGTACAAGCGCATCAGAAAGTCCTGCTCCTATGTCAGCCTTCATAACTTCCCAAGCAGCCTTCATCTTTTTGATTTTATGCTCTGCTGTATTTTCCATTGTCTCATATGCAGCATCGGTAGCTCCTGCGGCATTTGTCATTCCTTCAATAGCTTGTGTAAACTTCTCTGTACCTTGACCGGTAAGAGCAAGAGCCGCACTACCTGCCTGAACCGAGCTGAACATATCAGAAATACCCAATCCGCTTTTCTTTGCGTGTGCTTCAAGCAACTGTAATGCTCCTTGCAGATTTCCACCTTCTGACAAGAATTGTTTAAATCCTTTACCTGCAATACTCCTGAATGTCTTGTCTGTCTCTGTGCCTGATTGAGACAATTCGGTTATAGCTTGCCTTAGCTTAACAGTGGCACTTGCAGTAGGCATACCTTGTGCAGTCATAGCTGCCAATGCAGCAGAAACATCATCAAACGAAACTCCTGCACCTACAGCGGTAGGAATAACATTGTATAAGCTGTTTGATAATTCTCCGAAGGTCGTTTTACCAAGCTTTACAGTGGTAAACATCAAGTCACTTGCTTTTTGCACTGAAAGATTTTCCAATCCATAAGCGTTTGTAACAGATGTTAAACCATCAACAGCAGTTTCAAGGTCAGATACACCGCCAACAGCAGCCTTATTCGCTATGCCAAGGAAGTCTATCGAATCTTCTTGCGATACACCTGCGGAGATGGCTTGATACAGCGCAGAAGTGGTATCAGACAATGAAGCACCTGTCTCCTTTACAAAATCCTTTACATCGGCTTTCATAGCTGTCATAGCACTATTGCTAATATCGGGAAGCAAAGTGAACACTTCTGCCATTCCGCTTTCAAAATCTCTTGCGGTAGACATACACTCCTTGCCAAAATCAACTACTTTTTTTACTGCAAAAAGAGAAGCGGCTGCTTTCGCAACCTTGTTAAATGTATTTTCGAGCCTGTTTCCGCTCGATGCCATTCCTGAGAGGGTAGCAGACATATTGTCCTGTGCATCGAATATGGCTGTGAATGTGGAAGCACCTGCCATAACTAACTACCCCCCTTCTTCAGCAATGCTTTCTGCAAAACGTTAATAGCTTTGACAGGATTCTCCATTTCTGCGAGTTCAGAAGCAATATAAGAGCTTCTGACTCTTGGTGACATAGCAAGGAATTCATCAAGTCGAATCCCTTTCCTTTGCCAAAGAATATGCCACCAATAGAATTCAGAACCGCTGTCTTCTATTAGTTTTTTGCAGCTTCAACATCGTCTTCATCCCCATCTTCAGGAGTAGCCAGATGCAGGGCAACCGCAAGGCGATTCTGCAATTCCGCATATTCTTCTTGCGTGAATACCTTGTACGGCATATCCATTACGTCTTCGCAGTCATAGAATTTCATAAGGTCTTTATCCTTCAGATTCGGATAAACAAGAGCTTCTATCATAATGTTTTTAGCTGCGGCAGTATTGTCATATGATACTTCCTTTACAATCTGTCCATTTGCGATAATCGGGTTTTTCTTGCGGTCATACGCAATGCGTTCGTGGCGATAAAATCCTCTAATCGCCTCGATTTTATCAAACGGAAGGACTCTAACATGAAATTTAACAGGCTTGCCGTTATCGTCAGTGAATCTGTCGAAGCCGGGGATTTCAACAATGCCTTCCTTCTTAAACTCATTTTTCATAAATGCACTTAAATTACCCATCGTTTTATACCTCCATAACTTAAAATTGTTCTGTTTTCTGCAAATAATTGTGATAATGAGAAAAGGGAAGCAAACGCCTCCCTTTAACCTGCATCAAGTAACACTGTATGCAAGAAATTCAACCTCATTTTGTATGAACTCTCCTTCTGAGTCAAGCTCCATAATAGGAATTTCACTTGTAATAACGCACCCGGTACAAGTAACAGTATCAATTCCATATGTATCATAGTAATCGCTATGCTTATCATTGGCTATGCCTTGAATAGTAAACTCAGGTGTTTCACCTGTTTCAAGAAATTTGTTCATAACATCACGGAATATGTTTGTCGATTTATACTCCGTAATTGTTATTTTGTGTTCAACGCCCATATATCTTGCTGTTTGGGTTTTTTCTCCCAACCCTCTTGCCTTAGCAACTTCCGGAGCAGATGTAACCTTAAACTTTACTGTGTCCATTACAGTATAGCCTTCAACAATTACCTTTCCTTCACGCGCCGAGACACGTCTTCTATGATTCTGGTTCATAATACAGCCTCCTTTCTTATCTTGTCGTTATATTGAAGTAATACTTTTCTGAAGCATCAACCGCCTGAATACCGACATCAAAAACAGTATAGTCATCAACAGACAATGTTTTATTGACAACAAAATCGTTGTCATAATTAACATTTTTGATTGCTCCACTGTCAGCAAATATCTTCAAGATAGAGCGTCCGAGTCCTTCCTCCAATGCCCAATCATCTTCGTAATTATCATACTTTTTCGGAGGAAAATTCTGTTTGAGTGTATCAGCAAAGGCATCGTACACACGAATAATCTTATTTTTCCTGTAGTCCTTAGTCTTTTTAGGCGTGAATGAAGTGAAGCTGTTGATGTCTGTCTCAACAATAACCTCATTATCTTCGGACATTGTAAAGAAAAACTCTCCGTTTTTAATAGCCTGTACGGATGCTTCATCATTTTTCTCGCCTATAACTCTTACAGCACCTTCATATTTTGTATATGTATTGCTTTCGAGTTCGCTTGCTCCTGCCTGAATACCTGCGACAAAAGCTGTAGCCTGTTCTGTTGTGAGCTTTATCCCGTCTTCAAGCTCTACTGAGTTTGTAACATTGATAATGCCTTCATAGTCAGCTTTGAGGTTTGCAACAACACCAACAACTGTTTTTCCCATTGACTCACGCATATATACGATCTTGCTCTTAAACATCTGCTTCAATGAATCATCACCAAACGGAAATGCTATGCTGTTGCATTTAGCCTTTTCACAAGCATCCAAGAATAACGCAACATCGTTGTTTGTAGCTTCTTCATCCGAACCGCCTGTTAAAGAAACACCTGCATTTTCTGTCAACTCTCCTTCTCCTGAGAATATGACATAATCAGATTGAACACCTGCAAGGTCTTCTGCATTAGTTACTCCCTCATAATCGCCCACAGCATCAGCATCAAGGTATACTGTAACATCAAATCCACCTACAGGATTTTCTTCAACTGCCACCTTTATATCGTTGCCCCTGCTTCCGGTATATTTTGCCTTAGCTTTGAGGTTTCCGATTTCTCCTGTTGCAGCCTTACCGCCGTTAAGGATATATGCGAGGACTGTCTTTGCGCCTTTCAGACCTTCTCTTATAAGCAAGGTTGAATCGTCCTTTTCTTCTACGCCTCTGCCAAGCAATGCCTTATTTGCATTTGGTGTTTTTCCGTCTATTTCGATAAACGTATTTTTCGGTCCCCAATCATATCCGTTAAGCGGAATAATTGAAATACCTCTCGTTGCAGTGCTGATGCTTTCTGTTTCCTTCGGGTTGAAGTTCATATATGCGCCGGCACGCACTTTTTCACCGACTTTTTCAAATCTGCCACCTGCCATTGATTATTTCACCCCCTTATCCTTCCATTCTTTTATGTGATTTTTCACTTCGGCTACCGTATATTCTTTGCCGGAATCCAAACTCGATGTCGCTCCATCGAAAAGCGAAGTTGTAACACCGAACAAAGTCATACAATCGGAGCGAAGTCTGGCAAGAGCATACGTCTTGCCGGTCTTAGGCTTGTTTTCTGCCGTTGCATTTTCTGCAACAGGCTGTTCCGAAACATTCTTTGCCATTTCAAATCCTCCTTATTGAACAAAATTTATTCCAAAATTAGATACAAGCTGAGCAAAATCGTCCTCATAAGAGTAAACGCTATCCCATCGTATATAAAGTTGTACTACATTGAAGTCAACCTTTTTCAATGTTGTATTTCGTATTCTGAAGTATTTGCCGCTATACGAACCATCTTCATTGACAATAGGAATTAAATTTCTGTTCTGCTTGAAATGTTGCTGAACCCTGTATCCGGATTCCCACGCTTCTTCAGTAGATTTATCAAAAAACTTAACAAACCAACTGTATTTGTAGTCATAAGCATCCAAACTGCTATCGGCAGTTTCAACTTCCGGAACAGGGAAATAAATAGCCGGAGAGTCATATCCCTCCGGCACTTCTTTAAAAAATTTATTATGGTTATTGAGCAAGCCTATGATTTCTCTTGCTATGCTTGCCATTTCCTGATTCATTGTATCACCTACCTATATGATGGTCGGAAGCCAAGCTTCAAACTTTACCTGTACATACTTAGGAAACTCATTCTCCATCAATCGGACAGCAGCTTCCCAAAAGTGAGAGCCTTCTATCCATCTTCCACCGCCTCGTGTATGATGTCCGTCATTAACATACTTGATATAGTATACATTACTGCCTACTTCGTATGAGGAGCTTGTTTCAATCCATACATTTTCAGGATTTCCTTTGTGAAAGCTATTCAACATCAATCTTGTGTCTACATTGCCTCTCTCCAATATTGCATCCTGAACCATATTAAGGAATTCTATCGCTGCTCCTTCGAGGAAGGTTTTAAACTCTCTCTTGAAGTCCTTAGTGGCAGCAGCCTCTAACCTGCGAAAAAATTCGGAGTATTGAGAAAAATCAACCGTAGCACCCATCAGATATATCCTCCTGTGCTATAGTTGCGATGTATGTATACCATTACGTGATGTTTTTGAATATTTCTCGGAAATTCAGCAATGTATTCCAAGCCTGTTTCGCAGCTAACGACTTTATCATTGAGACGAATATCCGTACCGTATGGCAATACAAGCTTCAATTTGCCCTGATAAGCATTGAAAGGCTCTCCCTGATTAAGAGATAAGGAGCCTGTTCCTTTTACGCTTATATGACAAATTTGAGCGGTTATATCCGGTTCTTCTTCATAGGTATATTCAAAACCTGCTGTTAAACCGAAATTCCCTTTGACTTCAACCTTTTTGCCGTGATAAATGTCACATTTATGTGTCAAAAAATCCTTGAACATAGAGATTCACCGCCAATCATACAATAAAAGCCTTCATTGTTACCGTTCCTGTAGCTTCAGAGATGATAAAATCATCTAAAAGTATACCAATGTCAAGGTTATCCAAGCTTGCAACGGAGGAATCAACAGAATACGAGTAATCATCAAAGCTTTCAGATGTAATACCCTTTTTTATTGACGAAATCCCGTAATGTTCAGCTAAAATTATAACTGCCGTTTTCACGGCTTCAGGAACTTCAGGATATTTTTCATCATCAAGCAGATTTTTGTTCTTTGTATAAGCTAAGATATAGCTTTCTGCCCTTGAAATATCAATTTTGAGCTTATCCTCGCTTCTGCACGAAACATTATCGTCATCTGTATAACCAAGAACATCATCCGGAGTTATCCACGGTCTTTTTGGCATACATATCACTCTCCAAAATCAGGCTGAACGCTTTCGCTGCTCATAATGAGGTCTACGCAATCAGCTTTCGTCTTGCAAGCAGATGTATCAAGTTCAAGAGATTCGGCATAAGCAAATACTTCGGCTTTCGACATAGCATCAAAATTCGGTACTCCGTTGCCATCCTCCGGCTTATTCGGAGTCTCCGACTTCTGCTCTCCATCCGTAACGCTAACGAAATATCCTGTTTCCATTGCATACTCAAAATCAGCATCACAAACATCGACTGCATTGCCTTTTCTGATTGTTATAGGCTCACCGTTTACCTGTCTGAAGGTATAGGAAAGTCCTTTGTTGAGCTTTATCTGTCTCATAGCGACCTCCTTAATCTTTCAAACCTGTGATTATCGCAGCAGCTTCCAATTCCTCGATTATGGCATCAAAATCAAGATGGCATACATAGAAGCGCTTATCTTCCATAATAGCCTTCTCGCCTTCTGTCGTGGAGCGAATCTTCATATCGTATGTATTAACAACGATAAGATTCTGAGGGTCTGTCAAGATGATGCTGTCATCCGGAAGTGCCGGAACTTCGATAACCGGAATTGATACCGGATTTTCAACACGTTTATCTGAAATTATGCCGCCGTTTGTGATAGCCTGATTAAGCAGGTATCTTTCCCAATTCTGTCTGCGGTGCGGAGACATAAGCCATCTGAGTCTTCCGTTGTTGTACTTGTTCGGAATAGCCTGAAGCGCATTGTAATATGTGTCAAGAGTAACGTGAGCTGTCGAGGATTCGTCTACGACATTTGAGCCGTTCTTCAACTGCTTTACCCAACCGTCATTTATATAAAGGAAATCGTGGTCGGGGTCAGAAGCATCTACGGCTGTATCGCCGTTGAGATACAAGTCTTCAAGGTCAATGCCGAGCTGAGTTGTCATAAGGTCCGTTATAATCTTAGAAAGATTCTGACCTTCGATATTCTCTCTCAGCGTTTCCTCAGTAACCTCCCACGGCAATCTTACTGCTGTTGTCGAATATTCGATATGCGATGTATTTACATCTGCTCTGTAGCCGTCATCTGTGTTTTCGACCTTCTTTCTGAGGATTCGTCTTGCAATACCAATCTTATCAATCTCGCCTGTCTTTGCTGTACGCATAAGATGACGTACCTCTTTGCCGAGCGGAGTTGCATCAAATGTCTGCTGAATAAACTTTCTCGCCTGTTCAGGCTTTAAAATACCTGCACCGTTAGAACCTGAAAAGCCGCCGGTAGTGATTGTTGACTTTATTATCTGTTCATTATTTTTCATAGATTAAAATACTCCTTCCATATAGTGCTGTTCTGCCTTTTCGACAGGTTTTTCTTCATTATCAAGGTTTGTCGGGATTCCTGCGTTCTTTAATACAGGAGCCATAGCTTCCTGCACTGCTTTGGCAATCATATCCTGAACCGCTTCTGTTGATACAGGAGCATTTGCATCATTGCCTTCACCATCGCCATTGTCATCTGACTTCTTGATATTCTTTATGTTATCCTGAATGGCATCCTGAACCATCTTCTTGATAACATCCTCTGTTATACCTGCTTCTTTCTTAACAGGATTTTCTTCAGGGGTCTTTTCTCCCTGCGGATTTACTGACTTTGCTATTGCATCGTCAATCATTGACTGTACTTCTGCTTTAGTCACGTCTTCTTCCTCCTTTTCGCTTTTTTCAATTTTTGGATTTCCGTATTCGATAACCGATTTGACATCATCCTGAGTGAGTATGTCTATGAGAATGTCGGAAAAGTCCTCTAAACTTTGACGTATCACATCTTCGTCATCCTCAAAGACGTATTTGCCGTGTAAATCACTGTAACGTCCGAGCCGAGTCTGAAGCACATCAAACGCAGTCCAAAATCTTTGCGATTTAATGCGCCTGTTATATTCTTCAAGAACTTCGCCTTTGCGAATACTTCCAAAACCAAAAAGACCGGCAAGCTTGGATATTACTCCCTGCTTTCCGGAATCTGAATTTGAATCATCGCTTTTGCTTATGTCATCGTCTACAGTGCTGTATTTACCAACACCGCCCATAGAGAAGCCTGTGATGTCTCCCTTTTCGATGGAATCCCATACATCTTCATCAGTAACCTCAACGGTCATCATCCACGTGCCTTTCTTGATGCTCTGCCCTTCGATTTCACAATCAGACTTAGTTACATAGCTTTCAACCATTGTTGCACCTTCTGCCTTCTGGAAGGTGTGCTGAAGGTCTATATCTCCGTTGTTTTTAACAAACAAATGAGCAGCTTTTGTAATTTCTTCCTCTGTCATATAATTACCATCTGTATCGGCAGCCATAGGCTCGTATACAATACCGGTAACATAATGATTAGAAGCATCTGCTTTGAGAATTCTTCCGTAGCAAGTAAACTGCGTATTGTCCGGATTGTCAGACTTTGCAATAACAAATTTATGCTTATTTGCAGCCTTGCTGACAAGCGAAACAAAGCTTATTCTTGCATCAGAAATAGCACACGCTTTTGCGATTTGTTCCATACCTTTCTCCTTTCTTTTATTTTTGATGATTTACGCATCATCATTGCGAGACTGAAGACCACCCCCTTAAACGGATTTTTATAATAAAAAATAATTGATTCGACAGCAGGTCTCGCTAAGGTTGCTGAATATAATCAATTATTTATTATTAGCTCTATATTCATCGGCTCTCATATGATTTATTTCTTCAAGCTCGCTTTCCCATTCTCTGTCATCGTTTTCTATGTATTCACGTTGCATACGTCTTCTTTCATCAACGTCTATGCCAAGTGCTTCCTTGCTTACTATTGCCCGATGTAGACAATGACAGTTTGCGGCTTCAGATGCAGGGAGACAAAAATCACGAGGGAACATAGGATAATACGTGTTGCCATCAGAACCAACAAGCTCGAACGGTTCATCTTTACTGACGATAACTCCATTCATAGCAACGTGATTCTCTCTCGGCTGATTCTTTGTACTGCCTGTATGTATCCACTCTTTTTGCTCCACCGCCGAGCTTTGCATTATAGCTTCATCGGCAGCATATGAATGAACTCTTAACATTTCTGTCAAGGCTACCGCTCTTGCCCTGTATCGTTCATCTCTTATGCCGCCATTGAGGATTTGACGTGTTACTTCCTGAATACTACTACCTTCCTCGATGCCATCATTAAGTATCTTTTCAAGCTCTTTATGAGAATTCAACTTCATCATCTCTGCAACTTCTCTTGAATTTTCGGAAACGTAGTAATTTGTCCGGTCTGTAACCTTAATAAACTTCATATCAGGGTCAACTTCTTTTATATACTTCTCAATCATATTTGGCATAATCTCTTGAAAAGCTCCTACAAAAGCCTTGCTGAGTTTTTCGTCAACATCATCAATTTCCCTGACTTCATCCCATATATCATCAAAAAAAGACTGAATATCTACAGCCTTTTTCAATCGCTTTGCAAATAATGAGGTTTCCTCTTTCAGTATGTCAGTAACTACATCCTCCAAATCCGATGCAGCCTGTATTGTTTTCTTAGGGAGTACAAAACCTGCTTCTTTCAGTTTGTCAACGAGTTTTGAATCAGCTTTTTCTATATATCCATCAATAGCTGTTTTGAGTTTATCACAAGCATTACACATCTCCGCTTCGCTCCCTTGCAAGTTCATTAAGTGCATCTCTTACGGATTTGAGAATCGGTACAATGTCATCGTCCCCGTTCTGTTCAGCCTTTGCGATGCTTCTGTTGACTTCCTGAATATTAGAAGCTATGTTCATTTTCTGGTACTGAAGCGGAATATCACCCCATTCATCGTCATAATCTTCCGAGACTCTGCCAAGAACCTTGCAGCTCAATTCCTTAGCTGCATTAGGTGTGAGTCCTCCTGCTCTTTCAGTAACATTAAGAATCTTTGTAATATCATCAGGATTTGTTATGTCCGGACTTTTCAAATAAACCTCACAATACTTAAAATTATAGCTTTTCAGAAGCTTATTATTGAGCTTCCAATCTATTGAAGCTCGTTCTGTCTGGAATACCTGCTGTTCCGTAACTTCCATAGCAGTCTGAGCAGTTGCTCGGTTGAAATCCGTTGTATATCCTACATATAGGTCCGGAAGCAAAAAGGCTGATTGTGTTTTCTTCCTTGCATTGTCCTGATATGCCTGAAACAATTCATCTTGCTGAAGTATAGAAGCTAATGGAGTTATCTGTATTTCTGGCTGCTTTTCATCGGTAAATCCAACCTTATTGTCATTATTTTCTGTTTCAAGAATGAGGAAGCCGTGCTGTCCACGTTCTCCCTTGACACCGTTCATATATTCTTTGAGCTTCGCTTCGCTGTCTTCTGTCAATGTTCCACCCCTAAGACATATGAGCAGCGGAACGTGTCTTCCGTTGACAAAATAGTTATTGTTCAATCCTTCAGCTCGTCTCGCTCCATCCTGCGGCAATATCTGACCTATCCATCTGACCTCGCCGTATTCTGCACTGCCTATGGATAAAGGAAGTATTTCATTGGCTCTATCCTTCAAAGGCAGTTTTTCAACATATTCTCCTGTTGTTTTATTCATTATTCTGGTATCTCCAAATTCCTTGAAGTATACCGTTTTACCTGCAACTGTCTGTCTGAACTTCCTGAATTGCTTACGTCTTACTACCTTTTCGTCACCATACTCACATTCGATTTCTATATAATCTCCTGTGGGTATCGTCATTTCAACGCTCGGAACATCATTTATGTATTCAACCTGAACTACGTTGCCTTCAAGATTCCTTATACATTCGAGATATGATATTCCATACGTCTCTCTTAACTTGACAGCGCTTTCAAGGATTTCCTTTGTATCCATCTCCGCTCCGAGCATTTTTATGATATTACCTACTTTTTTGAATTCAGCCTCCATCTCAGGAGTTTCCTTTTGGTCGTTGAATTCATCCTTGTATTTTACGCCTATACCAAAACCTGCGATATTGCTACCGTAAGACTTGATACACTGCGGCAAAATAGTGGAATGGTCTACCATATCTTTAAGACCTCTTTGGTTTATTCGTTTAGAAATCCATTCATATGATGACGACAAGCTTTCCTCTACGTTCAACTGCTCTGAGGTGTCCGATTTTATAATTGAGGAATAGGCATCATTGACATCACCATCATCTACTGTAACAATCCTGCATCCTATCGGAGCAGGAGTATACTTTTTTTCTCCTTCAGGCATTTTATTTACCTCCTTCATTCTTCACTCGTGCCAACTTAACCGGCAAACATAATAAACAAAGGCAATCAGCTTCGTCCGGAGACTGCAAACCTCTTGCCTTCATAGCTTTCTTTGATTCGACTTTTATCCTACTGTCATCTGTTATGTCATATTTCCTTACTGATAGCTGACCCACAAGGTCTTCATCGTTAGGAAGTATCAAGCCTATCGGCTTCTTATTTCCTTCGTCATCGTATGGAGACAGCAGATTCTTGATTATGCTCATCATATACGTTGTTGTATCGGCATAGTCCTTATGCCTTATGGATTTACCGAACAATACCTTTACAACTTCAAACCACCAATACTTTTCAGGGTTATTACGCTTAATCTGATTCAGTCTGTCAGAAACGCCGCCGCCGAGTCCTCCATCATCGACCTTTATAGGAATTCTGCCTTTATACTTGTACTTCTCTCGCAGCATTTCTCCGCATCTGACAATTTCTCCTGCCGTTCTCATAAGGTCCTGACCTGAGATTTTCTTATGGAATTGCACTTTTTCGTTGACTTTATACCCTATGCAGGTCTTATCATCTCCGAATCGTGCAACGTCACAGCCTATATCAATGCTTATACAAGGCTTTTCTTCGTATTCTGTATTGATAGACTGCTCTATAAGACTGAGCGGAATGTACACATCGTCTTCTTGCAATGGGAACTCTCCATCAACTCTTACCCTGACAACATTGCTTTCCTCTCCGTATTTCCTTATGAGGGACTTGATATTATCCTTATTTGTCCTTGAACTATCACGGCTCGAAACAGTATGGCATTTATACATTCCCCTGTCACGAGTATGGGAATCATAGAATGTTCCGGTTGTCTTTGTAGGGTTTCCACACATAAAGAGCTTGTTGTTATCTCCCGACAGCGTACCTTGAATCGTCTCCATTATTTCATCTTCAATACCTGAAGCTTCATCAACTATGAATAGCATATTGTCCTCGTGATAACCTTGCATATTCTCAGGTCTTGATGCTGTCTTTGCTACTGCATACCATCTTTCCGAATACCTATCAACATATACATAGGTTTTCGTCCATCGTAGCATATATGGCAAAATCGGACTTTTGTTAAGCCACTTTGATATTTCAGACCACAAGACATCGTTGAGCTGCTGCTTCGTAGGAGCTGTCGCTACAACTCTTGAATTCTTAAAGCAGGACAAAAACCACAAGGCAGCAATAGCCTCGATACCGGTCTTTCCTACTCCCTGACCTGATTTTATAGACACTCTCGGATTTGTAGCCAAATCTCTTAATGCTGCTTTCTGCCATTCATCGCAATCGAACCTACATATTTCTTTTGCAAATATATCCGGATATTTACGATATACAGGCATCCGCTTTGCAAACTTATCCATATACTTATTTGCCATCTGTTACATCTCCATCATCAGGAATAGAATCAAACCACGCATCGAGCATATTATCATTGGTGGTAGAGCTTTTAGGATTCTGTTCTGCCTTAAACCTCTTTTCGTCAAGCTTCTGCTTCGGTGTTTCTCCTGCTGTCTCTATCAGAAATTGCATAGCCTTAATGTCTCCCGTCATAGCAAGAGCAAACGCTCTTGACATCAATGCTACTCTGTTCGTGAAATCTTCTTCAGTTATTCCGAGAGCTTGCAAATTCTTCTTAATGCCCTCCGTGTTTGTGGGTAAATCCAATATCATTTTTGCGGCACTTTTGGCATCTCTTTTTTTCCTTCTTGCTTCACCTGAAGCTATGCCTCCATTCCTGCCACGTTCTCTTGCTTCGTCCTTGCTTCGTACAGGTTTTAGATTTTCTTCATTAGCCAAAATCGCCACCTTCCTTTTCACAATAAAAAATACCAAGCTTTATATGCCTTATAAGCACAAAAACTCGGTATTTATGATTTTATATTGCCTTGTGATTTTACGCACTGTATAGTCCGGTAACAACGTCTATACCGCATTGTATGGTCGATGGAATGTCATATCCCATACTTTTGTAAAATCTTTCGTTTGTCATACACTCATAAGCTCTTGTCATAGCCGTATTTTCTTCTTTGCTTATTCCGAGCTTGAATGTCTTTGCTATTTTCAAAGCGTTTTTATAATCGCCATTCTTTACATATTCTCTTACTTGATCTGATTTTTTCATATCGAAAACCTCCTGTTTGCTTCGTGTTGTTTGATTACAAGCGTAGCGTAGCACCTGCACCTACATTGTCAAGAGGTTTTTTCAAAAAAAATTATTTTTTATCGTTCAACCTTGATTCGAGGCTTATTCGACTTGTAATTGTACCCGAAATACTTGCCCCATTTTATCTTCATATTCTCTATGCTGTCTATCTGCTCCTGACGGAGCTTTCCGGAATCTCCACCTGCATTGACATCCTGCTTATCTTTGCCGCATAAATATCTCGGTTTCAAAACAATTCGATTATACAGCAATTCCTGAAATATCAAGTCTATATCATAATTGAACTTCACGTTTTCATCAGGTCTTGCCTTGAATACTGCTTTGTTTACCCACTTCATCGAGCCTGACGTTCCTTTAAATGCAAATTCTCCGTCATAATTAAACGGAGTGCTTGTTGCATCTATACAGGCATATCCGACTCTTAAATCATACATAAGCTGTGCTATGCGGATGATTTCATCTGTAATTACTTCCTTGTCTTTGCCTATCAGAACATTTGAGTCGAGCCTGTATATAGCATCCTCAATATCGTCATCTGCAACAAAGACTATATCTTCCGGAGCATTGTCGATGATATACCAATACGTTTTTATGGCATTATTGATTTTTTCATCGTCTACCGCCCAAATTTTCTTTACACCTGCTTGCCTGTACAGTTCTTCTTCGCTCTTTCTTACCACATAGGTACATTCTTCAAAGAGGTCCTGAGTCAAAATTGTATCATACCTCTTGTAGCTCTGCACATATATCCCAAGAGTAACATCGCTCATATCAACCCTGTCCTTTCAGTCTGTTCAAAACTCCATCCCAATCGAATCCCTGATTGAAAATATAATCAATTACAGACATATTCTCTGCAAAATCTCCCCATAGCTGCGGATATTCAATCGGCTTATAGTCTGTATACTGAAGCTTGATTCCTTCGCTTGCGAAATGTTCTTCGTCCTGATATGCGCTTGCTCCGTGTCCGGATATATAAACATCTGCACCGCAGCGTTTGCATATATCTATAACCCTTTGCTCCTTCGCAGATGTTATGTTCATAGATGAACTCTTGCAATACTGTTTTAATATGCCGAATTTGGAAGCTATGAGCAGGAACAACGCTGTATTCAGGGAAGCAAGACTGTCGAACGGACTATAAATCAGATTTCTCATTTCATAATAGAAATCGTCAAAATACTTAGCCTTGTGATAATTCATATAAATCGTCTTCATATGCTTATCTTTCCATCCGAGATAATTCCTCGGAACTACTTCATTGAGTGCATCTCCGAATTTATATTCTACCGGAATCTTTAATCTGCACGTTCCTTGCGGCGTTTTAATCGTATTCCAATTAAAAACATAGCCTTTGGAAAATTGAGCATCGTCAAGGATGACAAATTCATCTGACTGATACATTTTATAAAATATGCCGAGATACGGAATATAACACGGCTGATGGATTGCAAGCTTCAACGTTCTATACCCCCAATCTAAATACGCACTCAAACGCTTCTGCGTATTTATAACCGCTTTCCGAACCTCTTACTACAGAAAGAGCCTGTATGCTCTCGCAGGACCTCGGATGCGGATGATTCCTTATCACATTATCGTAGACTGCTAATGCTCTCAGCTTGTGTCCGATATTCTTTTCTGAAACTTCACTGTATGTATTGGCTTCAAACCCTCTCCAAGCCTTGTTCAGTCCCCAATCCGTAGAAGACTGAATCTCCATATAGTAAATAGCCTGTATCTTTTTACAATCGCATATTTGCCGCTGAGGAAGCCTTGAAGCTTCCATACACGATATGGACGTTATATAATGGTCGTTGTTCAAATCTGCCGGATGATGCGTGAATATAACATCTGCATTGCTTTCAATTATAGCATTTTCAATAAACTGTACCATTTCCTGATGCGGTTCATCCTTGAAACACAAGCATTTGAAGCTTCCTATGTACGAATTGCGTATGCCGAGTGCCTTATGGCTTTTCTTTATGCTTGCAGGGAGGTCGGCATCATACCGTGTGTTGCATTGATTGCTGAGGATGCAGACGGAGACATCGTTCCCCTCATTGACAAGCTTGTTTATAGTCGCACCTGCTCCAAGCACTTCATCATCCGGATGCGCCACTACAAATAAATAATTCATCTATTTTTCCTCCTTTTCAACAAGTTGAGCCTTCATTTCGTCATACCAAATAGCTCTTGCTTTGATTTTTCTGTCATTCTTGCCCTTGTGAATAACAACTTTCTTGTCCTCGATGCCGAGTTTTCTTACGAGGTCATTATAGTCTGTCTCATATCTACAAGCTATAAGGACATAGTTGTACTTTTCATAATGAATGAGCGGCATATCCTTTACATCGTGATCGTGTGGATTGTCATTGCTTAATTCTATACCCAAATCAAGGTTGAGGTCTGCCGTCCAATCGGCAAGCAAATCCAAATCCCAATCTCCGTTATGCGTGTTGTCTTTTATATTGATAGCTCTTAATTCCGCTTCGCTATATCCGACTAACCGCTTGCATAACAACTCCTGCTCAGGATTTTTCCTTGCTATAATCATAAGGCGCTGATTGCCGGCAATAACATTATCATTTTCATCAATTAAAAAAATGCCAAAATCTCCGTGTGTTTCGAGAGATTCTTCAAGTTCTTCAATTTTCTTTTTGGATATTTTTCTCGGATTCCCAAATCCGGTCTTAATATCCTTTGCCTTCATAGTGAGTATCTCTATTCTTTTTTCTGACATATAAAAATCCTCCACAAAACAAATTGATATGTTTTATAATGTTACATATCCTCTCTTTGCCAACTCACGGTCTAACGCCCTGCGTTTCTGCCTACACTTGCTCCATTTCTTATTCTTACGCATCCAATGCCATATGAATAGTCTTCTTTTGATTTTCTTTACCATTTCATTTCCTCCTAACAAAATCGGACACCGGCTATATTGCCGATGTCCGTTCATTTCCGGCTCGAATATGGTACGCACTGTCAGTAGGCGCATCCGAACCTATTTCATTGTATTTTGCTCGCTCGGAGCAATGTATTTAATATCCCTGTCCCCACCAACTTACATATGAGATATTTCCCACCGCCACTATAATGTTTCTGCGGCACTCCAAATTATTACAATTCGCATTTTAACATAGAATATATGAAATGTCACTGAAATGTTTGTGAAACGGTAATTTTTCATTCTAAACTTGCAGATTTGTCTATTGACTATAAAATCGTTTGCTAATAAAATTTATATATACAGGAGGAAAGTACAATGGACTGCAATATTGAATCAACTGCTGACAGAAAAATTCTTACCGGTGATGAACATTTTATGTTCTATGGTATGCCTATCAATAAATTATTCAATGACTTTGTAATGTGGTATGCTTCCGACCTATTAGACATCAGCATCAGAGGTCCTTTAGCTGAATTTATAGTAGCTCAGGCTCTTGAAATTGAATTTAACGAGGCACGAAGCGATAATCAGGGATTTGACCTGAGATACAAAGGACAATGTTTAGAAATCAAATCATCTGCATACATACAGTCGTGGAATCAAACAAGACCATCAAGTATCGGTTTTTCGATAAAAAAAGCTCAGGAAAAAGCCGGATGGTATTTTGAACAAGAAGAGCGAAGCCTTGAAGTGAAACGTCATTCCGTTGCTTATGTATTTTGCTTGTACAAATATCGTGATAAGGCTACTGCGAATCCTTTAATATTAGACCATTGGGACTTCTATGTACTGCCAACTAAAACAATAGACGAATTATGCGGTGAACAAAAAAGCATTTCTTTAAAAAAACTACTTGACTTAAACCCTATCAAATGCGAATATGACGGGATAAAAAACGCTGTGGATGCAGCAATCGAAGCAAATAAACAAGCAGAAGGACAGGCACTTTGATATAACCTGTCCTTCTTTCATAATCTATTCCTATGTTATGACTTCAACCGCAGCAAAACTTACGCTACTTTCAATATCTTTTGAGGATTCATCCATTTGTCAAGGCATTTTTTAGCATAACCATTTGATAAACCATAGAATCAAGACATTGAATTGCAGTAGATGTTCCTTGTGCCTTAGGAATCACCGTACTTTCCGGAATAGACTGTGCGATATTATCAGAATATACGGAATTTAATAACCAATCAAAGAAATTTCTTCCTGTACTATACTCATTTGCCATAGCTTTGATGGCAGATTTGCCAACACAGATATGGCGATAACTTCTAACTCCATCATCATCCTTAATCACTTTGACAGAGTGCATAAGTCCCATATTCCTTACAATATTACTCGGAGAATCTATTACTAAAATATTGCACATATCGGAAAACACTATAAGCGTTTCTCCTATATCGTCTGTAATTGTTCTAATGCTAAATGTTGCTGTGTAATTAAATCTTTTTGGTATGTATGTTCTTCCTAACATATTTTTCATTCCTTTCTTTACATTGGAGTTGATTAGATTAGCAAAAAAACTTGTTCAATTTAATATAGGACATGCAGCAATTATGCACATCCTATGTATTATTATATTTTAGTACTGTCTTCCCCTCCTTTGTAAAAAGCGTTTTCGAGAATTTCAAACTTAGAATCAAATATCTCCTGAACCGTCTGAAAAGCTCTTTGAGATTCTTCAGGACTGAAAAAGTCCGGAGTTTGATTGTTGAAGGCTTTTAGTACGGTCCCAACCTTCTTCATCTCTACAATCCCATTTTCAATGTCTGTTAAATTTTTTGCCATTTCTTATTCGTCTCCTTTGTTTTAAAATTGCGGAACGTATCGTAACAAAAAGCGTTTTGTTGTCAATGATAATTGCATATTTTATAATTTTTAACCTAATTGTTACTTTTTTGTAATTTACACTAAACTACAATATGCCCCTACAGGAGCATATCATTAAAATCAATACCGAAAAATAATTCCGACAATTCTTCGTATGACTTGTTGAGGTCATTATAAACCGTCTTTTCTGTAACGAATTCTTTTTCGGCTACATCAGCCGTGCTACAATCATCTTCAACCAAATACAACGCTTCAATAATTCTCCACCTTCTTTGAACTTCTGGCTTTGATGAACGCAGGCATCTATTCTTGTAAACACCGAGCATTTCATCTATATGCTCTAACATAGTGTGAGTGATTGCAACGTTTTTCTTGATGCTTTCCACTTCATAATTACCTACAGGGTTGCTTTCCATAAGCTCACAAATCAATGTAGAACTTTCTATTATCTGAGATGTATCGTATATAGCATTATCTCTGTAAGCAACAAATTTCTTGTAATTTTGAAGCAAAAGCTTTGTATTTTGGTATCTTTTATCGTGGCTTTTCTGTGACTCTATTCTTTTTTCGTTCTGGTATGCTTCGATAGCTTTATCCGCAGCAAAAGAAGCAACTACCTTCGCCATCGTTTTTGTCAGTGTAAAACCTTTTTTCTTATCCATTGCAAATCCTCCTTGACTTTATGTTCCCTTTTATGCTAAAATAATAACGTCAATTAAATAATTATAGCAAGGGACACTGTTTGGGGAATTTGCAGGCAGTGTCTTTTTATTGCAGACCATATAGGAGCAGGTGAGTTGGCATTTGAACAGACTTCGTTATGTACATTATTTTACGAAGGGGGGACTCACCCACTCTTATACGGTCTGCAAATTCAGTATTTACTTTTCTACTCTTTCTTCCCAAGCCTTAACAGCATCGGATAAAAGGTAGTAGGTTCCTGTGGATGCCCCACATTCATCGCATACAATCTTTTTCTTCTTCCGTCCA
>CAJUFV010000039.1 GCA_910585795.1 uncultured Clostridia bacterium
AGCTGCACACTTTATTCCGTACGAGGTATTTGAGTTAGTATTTTTAAGTGCGCCCTTTGTTGCTCCTGTATCAACTATTGTAATGTCATGTACCATCTCTATTACCGCGCTTGTATTTGAAGTCAATGTATGACCGTTAAGATCAACATATGTTACACATGATGTTTTCAATCCTGTTGTACCGAGGTCTATATCTTTATACAGTTTAATTATTGTATTATTTATCTTAAGCGCTTCCGTAAGTTCTTCTATGCTGCCTGCCCACGTTACTCCTTCCTCAGGATTAGGCGTTGTTTCTTCCGTTGGCTCTTGGGTTGGCTTCGCCGAAGGTGTTTCTGTTTCGTGGGGTTCTTGAGTTGGTTCTATTGTTGGCACTTCTGTTGCAGTAGGTTCGTGTGTTGGCTCTATTGTTGGCATTTCTGTTGCCTGAGGGGGATTTGTCTCTATCGGTCCCTCCGAATTTGATATTATCGACACATCGAATTTCTTTACAAATGATGTGAGCTTTCCTCCATTTCTTATACCGGTTACACACGCTATCAGCTGACCGTCTATTTCGGCTGTAACATTGGTTATTGAATCCGTTGACCATGTTTTTGAGGTGACATTGCTGCTGTCAAGAGATTCAGAAACTGCCGCCCTATAGTCTCCATACACAGATTCAAAATCCGGATAATAATCTTTTATCGATTTTGCACTTAATTCTGTGTATATATCTTCGGGAAGTATATACAACGACTGCTGCATTGCACCGAAATCCGTTATATTGAAGTTCATTGTAACATCGAATATATCTCCGGCGTTTATTTTTCCTAAATTATACGCTATTGCCATAATGGCATCTGTGCCGGCCACATAATATTTAAGACCGTTTGTACTATCGAGTGCAACTGATAATTTACTGCTCACAATTGTACCCGCAGTGCCTATAAGAGCATCCTCAGCCTGATAAACCGTTGTAACAGGCTCATCGTTTCCAATCGCCGTCATGCTGCCGAACATACTGATAATCATAATTACTGCCAAAATATAAGAAATAAATCTTTTCATAGAAAACTCCCCTTTCACCAGAATATACCTTTACATCATAATTATAAAGCCATTGTCCGTAAAAGTAAATGAGGCAAACTTATTTTAAAGTTTACCCCACATTAAATTATACCCTTTTGGACTGCCATTTCCACAGTCTCTGCAAAAAGCGAATCCGCCCAGCAAAACCATGGTCTTGTGTATTCGGAAGGGTTATCCTTATCAAAGCCCTCATGCATGCGCAATGTATCATTATCGGTGTTTTCAAGTATATTTATTATATTTCTTATTTCTTTCTCATTCTGCGATGTAAGCGCCTGCATACAAAGCGCCATATGCCATATATAGCCGTCAGGCGTGTGCGGACTTCCCACTCCTGAGACATCTTTGCCCTGAAAGTAATAGGGATTATCTTCGCTCAAAATAAAACGGCGTGTGTTCTGATATATTTTATCGTCAATTCCAGTAAACCCTATATAAGGAATTGACAGCAAGCTTGGTATATTGGCATCGTCAAACAGTTTATAGTTTCCGTATCCATCTGTTTCACATGCATACATTTTACTGTATTTGATATGATTTATAATGGCATATTCTTCAATTCCGTTTCGTATTTCCTCAGCAAGCGCTGTGCATTTTCTACTGATATCACCGTCAAGAAGCTCTGCCGCATATTTAAGGGTTACAGACGCAAACATGTTTGACGGAACAAAATATCCATACTGGCATGCGTCATCGCTCGGTCTGAAGCCTGACCATGTCATTCCGGTATACGCGACAGGATTGCCCTTGCCCTCATGAGGAAGTGTGTCGGAGGGCGGCGCGTTACGGCGTATAAAATAATACCCCGACTTTTCTCTATGATATTGCTCTGTCTGCCACACATGTAATATGAGCTTCACGGTTTTTTTGAATTTCTCATCTATAACTGATATGTCCCCGGTTGCCTTAAAATACTTATACACAAGCTGCAATGGATAGCATAAGGAATCAACCTCATATTTCCTTTCCCATACCCATCCCGACGGTTTGGGAATGTCATTCATACCGTGTTTCCCGTTATTGTATTCATTAAACGCATTGGCGTACGGGTCAATTAAAATATAGTCCATCTGACGGTCTATTACGCCTTTTATAATATCCCGTACTTCATCACTCTTCTTGGCAGCATCAAGATATATTACAACTTCAGCTGTGGAATCTCTCAGCCACATCGCGGGAATATCACCGGTAAGGACAAAATATGAATCGTCCATCTGTCTTAACGCTGTTCTTATAGTACTTAAATAACAGCTCTCATACATTTTCCGCAGTTTTGGATAACAGCGCAGATATTCACTGTATTTTTTCATATGCGTTATTATCGCTTTTGGTATTTCCATAAACAGCTCCTTCGCAAAACGGCGGCACATTTTATCTGCCGCCGTTTTTAATTATATTAATTCTGTTTTTTCCTCGATACCGGCATCATATTTTTATTCCATATAAATACCTTAACCTCTGATGTATCGTCAGGAATTATAAAGCTGGCGCTCTCAATATTCTTCGTTACATTCAATCCGCAAAGTCTGCCGTCCCCGCTGTACATTGCAACATACATTTTATCGTTTTCGTCCGTTATATCCGGAATATCAACATCGACTATGACGATTGTTTCATCAAGAAAAGTGACATCATACACATATGTATCTGTCAATTCTACTGGTTCCGGTGTTGGTCTGGCAGATGGTTCAGGAGTTAAATCCTGAGTTGGAATCACTGGTCTGGGAGTTGGCTTTTCCGTGGGAATAGCTGTAGGTTCTTCTGTTGGTACAGGCGTGGGCTCTTCGGTTGGTACGGGATTCGGATAATATTCCTGTGTAACGATATATGTATTTTCTTCTTCGCCCGGCGTTATAATACAATATTCCTTATTAACATATTCAGAAGGGTCAAACGAGAATGTTCCACCTGTTATCGTTATTACGGTTGTTGTATTACCGGGCTTTGTGAAACCAAAACCGGACTTAAAAAGTCCATTGGTAATATTTATTTTAGGTGCTGTGGTAGTAGCCTCATCGCCGTCAAGAATACTATATGCCGCAGCGCTTCCTTCGGTATTTTCAAAGGTACCGCCGTTTATTGTCAGTGTTCCTGAAAAACCTTTTACTGTATTTATAACACCTCTGCCTCTGTTTGGGTTTGTAAATATACCACCGTTTATTGTAAAATTACTTGTCCCGGACACGCCGATAGTATTCATTGTTCCATTATAGTTGAATACACCATCCTCTATTGTCACAGTACCGCCCGATGAGTATACAGCACAGCCGTTATACTCTGTATTGCTGTTTATAACAGCGTTTTCAATGTTGAGCATACCGTTTGCACCCACATTAACAGCATGTGTTCCTCCGTTAAGGACTGCGCTATTCTTTACGGTTACAACGGAACCCACACCGTTAATCATTATTGCCTGCGCTGCGGCATCAATCTCCGCCCCGTCAACACTCACTGCAAGATTTTTTGCCGCGCATTTGATGCCGTAAGACGTTCCTGTATTTGTATTTATAATTGCGCCCGTTTTACCAGCACTTGTGTCAGTAAGAGTGAAATGGTGTAATAACTCCAGCACTGCGCCTGCGCTTGATGTGAGAGTATGACCATTCAAATCAAGATAAGTCGGACACTTTGTTTTTACGCCTGCTGTGCCGAGGTCTATATCATCTCCCAACTGAACAGTTGTATCACTTGATGTAAGCGCCAAAAATTCCTCGGCTGTTGTTACAACTGTCACATTATCGCCGGGCTCGGGAGGTGCAGCCACCGGAGTGGGAGTTGGATTTACCGGATTTTGAGTTACCACAGGAGTTGGTGTCGGCTGTTTTGTTTTTAATTCCTCTAAATAATCTAAATCTATATTATCCATACTTGTATGAACAATATTATCAATCATAAATGAACCCTCTGTACCGCTGTCCTCCGCTGATGAAAATACAACTCCTCTAACTCTTGCGCAGTCAAGCTCCTGTCCTCCGTCAAGCACAGAGAACGTGTCGAACGGAACTTTAAACTGCTGCCAATAAGTAGTTAAAGTAATCTCTTTCGTATCAGTTATAGTATTAATACCGTCGGCAGCGTCAAATATACCTATGCTTACCCTCTCATCCTTGCCGCTTGTTGACTTACCGTAGAAAAACATATTTGTCATATATGCCATATCATCCTTTAAAGTTTTACGATTTGCCGTGCGCGCGTCATCTCCCGCATTACCTTTAAAAAAATCAGATGAGTTATATTTCACTGCAGCTTTAGATGATGTCTCTCCGTTTCTTGAATATATTATTTCAAGAGCCTGTGTATCATCATCAAGACCGCCGTCAGTCTTCGAAGCTGTGATTATATCTCCCTCGCTTCCATTTACCGCAGATATAGTCGCTTCATATTTCCCTGTATTCTTTTTATATGTCGCAAAATCATATACAAATGTTTTTTCGGCGTTCGGTATTTCTCTGTCAGGTTTTTCCTTACTGAAATAAAAATTATCTATATAAAAATCCGAGTTAACTTTTGACTCAGGTATTACTTTTATATATTTTATATCCTCAGGATATTCAATATAATTGTCTATACAATATATATACCGATGCCATTTACTGTCACCTGCCAGAGTTACAGGAAATACAACATAATCACCAATATTCAGAGAAAGTTTCTGTTCAATATCCGAACCTTTAAAGTCTACAGATATATATTTTGTATCTTTTGATAAAATTACGCCAAGCCGCATTTCAACTCTCACGGCTGTTCCGTCAGCGCGCTCATAAATCACATGTTTCGCTTGTGTCTCATTACCTTTATGATCTTCTACAACAGCGTCGGTATACGTAAGATTTTGTATAGTCGGATTAATAAAATCTATATTATCAAAATCTACAAGAACTTCTTTCCCCATATCTTTATGCGGATATTCTCTCGGCATATAAACAGGCTCTGCAAGCTTTACAATTTCTATATTGTCTATGGTTATATTGTTTTCTGATGATGAATTAGAACCGAAATATATTCCTGAAACAGCACCGTCAAGAATACCATCAGTCTGGGGATTACCCTGTTTCACAAGCTGATCTACTCTTATCGTCAGAGTTTTTATATTATTATTAATCCGAACCTTTGTTGTCCAGATTTCCATATCAGCGCCGTAAATACCAATAGATATTGTTTCATCTATATCACCCGAAATATCCATTGCAATTGTTTGAATACCATTTAAATCCCAGTCATATGGGAAATCGAGTTTTGCACCCCACTCACCTGTTTTATGATTTATAACAACATTCTCATTCGTGTAAGAATGTGTAACAGAAGCCTTTCCGCTCTGTCCAGTATAACTTCTAAAAACATCATCTGTACTAAAATCTGCCCGATATACACCCGTTTGCCGTTCAGGTTCTTTATTATAGCTTTTAAGACGCTCTTTTATGTATGTGCCGTTAAATGCTGTCGTCTTAAAATCCCATGAATATAACATTCTTGGAGATGAAGACATATGCAGATTCCATGCCGTCCAGTTAACCGGCACACCATCATATTCGTCATATTCATCATCCATCCATTTAGCAAGCTGACTAAGCCATATTTCACTTGTGCAGTCACCACCGGAAATAGCTCTGTCCGAAGCATCCCATCCCCACTCGCCTATCAGAACAGGCGCCGCTTTTCTTACCGGACCTATTATATTATTCCATGCAGATTTTGCGCCCTTAACAGGATATGCATGTGAATCATACATTACACCGTGTCCTTCGGGAGTATCGACAAGTCTGTATCCATTCTCGCGTCCGTCATAGCCATCTGCGAGACCGCTTATATCAAATGCCCAGTTAAGACCGCCCGCTATACAAATATTATTCGCGCCTGTTTCTCTTATAGCTTCTAACAGCTCCTGATGTCCAACTCCTCTTACTTCACTGCCGTTAATTATAATCTGACCGCCATGACGCCATACATCCCATGCGCTTCTTCCTGCATCATCGCCTGTTGGTTTTATATCATGAGGCTCATTTAAAAGTCCGAAAAGCACAGCGCTGTTATTAGCATATTTAGCCGCAACTTCCCTCCACATTTCAAGGCTTTCCTCAATCGGCATAACATATGTGTGACAATCAAGAATAATATATTTACCCCTTGCCTGCGCCGCCCTGACCGCATCATCAACATATTTCTGATATTTCTCCGGCGAGGTTATAACACCAGGCTTTTTTTCATCATCGGTAAGTCTGCCGAACCAATACTTCGGCTGTATGGGCAGTCTTATTATGTTTGCGTGCCAGCTATCATATACCATTGTCATAGATTCATATATATGCTCTGCCATTCCCCAGCCAAGGCTGGGAATATTTACGCCTCGCAAAACTACCATATTATCTGTACCTTGCTCGACTATCTTATTTCCTTTCACCTCAAGAGGTATGCTTCTATTGTAATCTATCAATACTTTATCAGCTTCATTCAGCAAAGCTGAATTATCAGCCGCTTTTACAGGAATATATCCAAATGATAATACTATTACCGCAATTGATGTTATTAAACTTAGGATTTTTTTCAAAGTAATTACCCCCTTCAAATAAAACCGGGTTGCCACATACTGTGACAACCCTCAAACAAAAGACTGTTCTGATTATGAAAAAAAGTAAAAAGAGAGAGGTATCACATTTCAATAATAACCTATTTGAACAGTCATTCTACTTAACTTTATTATAGCATATATTTTTATTTTAACAAAGGGGGTAAACTTTTTTTACCGCTGATTACTCATACTTTATTGTATAAATCTGTTTAGGCCTAATTTCAATCTTACTCCATCCATCAGCATTAATCATCAGTTCTGACTCAAAGATTTCCTCCAGTGTCACCTTCTGCGCTGTTGACCACGTTCTATTCTCAAACGGCGGCAATTCAAATGATTTTTGCTGTCTCTCTATTGGTGATTGCTTTGATTTTATTTCTGCGATTCCATTATTAAATTTTATCTTGTTTTTAATGGTTTCCGTTGAGGGATTAAACAGTCTTACAATCCATCCCTTATCATCTTCACTGCGCTTTACGGCACTCACATGAAGATTTTCATTCTCAAGCTCAACAAAAGATTTCTCAGGCGGATTTTTACCGTGTTCAGTAGGTGCTGTCTGACCAATAAGAATTTCCATATTAAAGTCTTGTGCGGCTTTCCATACATTCGCTGTTTCCCAGTTACCCTTGTGAGGCATAAACGCGTATCTAAATGTATGCTGTCCAAATGACTGCGAACCATTTTCTATCCTTGAATAATTCTGCTCCTCCGGTGTTACATATATCCTCAATTCAAAACATCTTAAAAGCGAAATATACATAGTATGGTCAAAATCATCATCCGACTCATACGCTTTAAGGCCTGTGTTTAAAATTGCTGCGCCTTCTTCATCATTACATATATCAACAAATGAATTCATCGGATGCTCCGTCATCGGAATTTCATCATACAATGAATAATCAGGTTTTGCAATCGGACGTTTTACAACGTCAAATTGTCCCTGTGCATATACAAATTCAGAATTAATATTTGTCGGAAACGCTACCTGCAAATAGTGATTTGGAACAGTATTGTTTATTTTCGTTTCAAATTCAACCCACTTTGTGCCCTTTTTAAGCGTTACAAGCGTTTCTATTCTATACGGCGTAAGACGCGCACTCCTTTTCTTTCCTCCGTCAATAAGGTTTTCAGGGATTGCCCAGTCAATAACAATCCTGTATTTTGTTTCAAGAACACCGCTGTATACAAGGCTTACAACAGCCCGCTCATTAAGCGTTGTATATACCTCATCTATTTCAGGCATTTTGTGTTCCCACGGGCTGCCATTCTCTCCTGTATCTTTAAAATAACCAATATTCTCATATACTCTGCCTGTTTCTTTTTCAGTTATATTTAATGTGCCATTCGTATTTATTTTAACAAATAGAAATTCATTTTCCATTGTCTGGGCGCCTCGCAGCATATTTACAGGTGTGGCCGCGCGTGTTTTATACTTTGGCACAACCTTCAGCGTCTTATATCCCATAGAAGGAATATCCTTTACAAATATTCTTACAGTATGTCTCACAACAGGAAGCACATCAACGGCGTCTGCTAAATCCTGCACAATCTGATACATAGGATTAATGGACGATATATGCTGATGAGGACATATATGCCCATCAGCATCTTCAATTTCAAAGCTGTCACATTCCCATTCAAGCGGAATTTCTATTTCACAGGGCACCGTCATGCTTCTCTTAAACGGCGCCGGATTAAACATTACAAGCGCCATATCGTTACTATCCCATCCATTGAAGCCAATGTCCCCGGATAAATCCATAAGAGCTCTTTCAAGCACACAAGTAGCAATTTCTCTTGACTGTCTGAAACGGTAATTGACATCCTTATATACAACATCTCTGCCGCACGCGCCGATTGAGTCATGACCATGATTTTGAAGCATATAGTTATATGACTTATCAATAAATTCCTGAGGATATACCGCGCCGCAAAGTGACGCGAACGACGCCATAGGCTCGGCATAGCCAGTTAAAAGTCTTTCTGTTTCAAAATTATCCTGTTTAACACCAATTCTCGCAGACAAAATCCATCCGAAAATTGCACTTACGCTGCCTTTCGTAAACGGATAACGCATTTCACCTTTAAGATGAGGAGAATTTTCATCAAAATCTTTTATAACACTCTGTTCAAAATCATATACAGAGCTGTGGAATACCTCAACACCATCATATATTGCATTTGAGTCTCTTATCAGGCGTGCCTCTCTCATATCCGGAATTGACGAGTCATGACCGTTCGACCAGAAACGGTGCGGCGTTGTCCATTCACCGTCCTGTTCCTCAAGAGCCTGACTTGTTTTCTCTTCTATATATTCATCATGATATTCATATTTTCTGTGCGAATACTGATATTCATATTCACATCGCGCAGGATCTGCGAAGCGGAATATACCATTACCGGCATCCCATGAAACACGTCTGTCATCACCATTGCGCTTACCATAAAACACCGGTCGCTGCAAAATATACCACATATTATATCTCGGTCTTTGTCCCAGTCTTGACGCATAAATAGTTGTGCCGTCAGCCCCCTCCCAATAAAATTCTGATTTGGGAGCCATATAAGTATTAAGACCACGGTAGAATGATGCAAAATTTATTCCAAAACCGTGATAAAGCTGCGGCATTTGAGATATCTGTCCCCAACCAAACGGCGAATATCCAGTCTTTGAAACTTTACCAAATTCATTGGCAATCTTATGTCCTAAAAGCAAATTTCTCACAAGCGACTCACCGCCCACACAAAATTCATCAGGCAGACAAAACCACGGCCCCACCGCGAGCTTTCCTTCGCTTATATATTTTTTCAGAATTTCTTTTTTTTCAGGTCTTATTTCAATATAGTCCTGCAGCGGCAGCGTTTGCGAATCAAGATGAAAATGCTTGTAATCCGGTTCCTTTTCAAAAATGTCAAGCAGCATGTCAATAGCCGTAACAAGCATATGACGCGTTCTCTGGGCGCTGAACTTCCATTCTCTGTCCCAGTGAGTGTTTGATATGAAATGACATTTTACATCCTTGCGCTCCATCATATCTCCTCCTTTATGTAATCAAGTATTTCAGACAAAGTATTACAAAAGCGGCTGCACATTGGCATTGTACCGCTTTCCTCTATATTGCCGCCAGCCAGCCCTACCGTTGTATACCCAGCCAGTCTTGCGGAGCACACGCCCGCTCCGCTGTCTTCAATCGCAATAACGCTCCCTCTATCCTCAAAACCTATTCCAAGGCCTACCGTACACGTTTCCGCATAAAGCCATGGATGAGGCTTTGGTGACAGTTCTCCAAGTGTTCCGACCTCCCCTTTTCTGAGCGGATAACCGGCAGAGATTATCGCGTCGTAAAAATCAGTAGGCTCTCCCATTTCAAGAGTGCGAAACGCGGAAATAATTTCAGGCATAGCCTTTTCATACAGTCCTGATGTTACAAGCCCTATTTTTATTCCCATACTCTTAAGCGCAAGTAAAAATTCCTTAAGTCCCTCCTGCGGCACAAAGGCATTTTGCTTGCCCCGCCCTTCCATAATTTCCTTCATTTCATTACTTACATGCGCAAAATAGAAGTCACGCGCTTTTGAAAGAGATGCTCCCGGACAGTATTTGTCTATACAATACTGCAAATGCTCCGACACACTGTGTCCCGAAACAAACGGCATATCACTTTTCTCAAGTTTAAAGTTTTCATCGCCAATCATACTCGCAGTTGTTCTTTCAATTATCCATATCCAGAATTCTTCGCTCCTTACCGAAGTTCCATCCAGATCCATTAATACAGCTTTTATTTTATTGTTTCTTTTTACAGGATAAACAGGATAATATGCGCCGAAGCCAAGAGCTGAGTTTACATATGCAAGAGTCTGATTTTCAAACGCTACAAGCTCTACCTTATCATCGCCTGTACATACTATATTTTTTACACCGCCCTCACCCGCAGTAAATCTGCCGTCTGTAGTGGATAATAATCTTTTAAAGCCTGAAGCTTTGTCTATAATTCCGAAATCGGGTATGTTTATCTTCATATCGTCACCTCTACATTACAAACCTCAGCGGTCGATAAAACAGTATGACCTTCTATTGTTCCGTTATCCGCTGTTATATTCATCACGCCTGTTCCCGTATTCCTAACGTAAATATTATATGTTGTTCCTCTGAATTTTCTTGTAACCTTAAACTCCGATATATCCTTTGAAATACACGGTTCAATGATCAGTCCGCCAAAATCGGGTCTTATGCCCAAAATGTACTGTGATACAGTGTAATAATTCCATGCGGCCGTGCCTGTAAGCCACGAATTTTTAGCCTCCCCAACTCTTACGGCGTCACGGCCTGCAATCATTTGCGAGTAAACATACGGCTCAGTTTTGTGAATTTCACTTATATCCTCAAGATAAGCCGGGGCTATCTTCTTATAAAGATCAAAAGCTCTTTCGCCATTTCCTATTACGGTTTCACCTATTATAATCCACGGATTATTGTGACAGAATATTCCCGCATTCTCCTTATAACCGGGCGGATATGATGAAATTTCACCAAGCTCTGTATGATAGGTCGAATAAGGCGGATAATTCAAAACAATGCCATAATCACATTCAAGATATTTCTGAACACTGTCCAAAGCCTTTTGCGCTTTGCCGTCATCTATGCCTATTCCCGCCATTACACAAAAACCATTTGATTCAATAAAAATTTTACCCTCTTCACACTCGTCCGAGCCGATTTTATTTCCATACGCATCATATGCTCTTATAAACCACTCGCCGTCATAGCCATACTTTAAAACAGTATCGGTCATTTTGCCGACTTCCTGTGAAATATATTCTGCCATTTCTTTATCATCCAGCATTGTATAAAGTCTCGCAAACTCTTTGCCTATATATACAAACATTCCCGCAATCAGAACTGATTCAGCTATCTTACCGTCAGGATCTCCATAAGTCTGAAATGATTCATCCGGTGTTTCTGAAAAGCAGTTAAGATTTAAGCAGTCATTCCAGTCTGCGCGGCCAATAAGCGGCAGATTATGCGGACCAAGATTTTTTACAACATGTTCAAAAGAACGGTTCAAATGTTCAAGAAGCGTTGATGTGTTATTTTTATTACAGTCGAACGGGACTTGCTCATACAAAATTGCCGTATCGCCTGTTTCCTTAATATAGGCAATAGTACCCAAAATCAACCATAGCGGATCATCATTAAACCCACCGCCTATTTCATTATTGCCCTGCTTAGTGAGTGGCTGATACTGATGATATGCGCTGCCGTCCTCAAACTGAGTTGAAGCAATGTCAATAATTCTTTCTCTTGCGCGTTCAGGTATTTGATGTACAAAACCTAACAAGTCCTGATTAGAATCTCTAAATCCCATACCTCTGCCAATACCGCTTTCATAGTAAGAGGCGCTTCTTGACATATTAAATGTTACCATACATTGATACGGATTCCAAATATTTACCATTCTGTTAAGTTTTTCGTCGTCTGATTCAAGAATGAATACAGACAAAAGATTATCCCAATATTCTTTAAGCTTTGCCAGCTCAGCATCGCACTTCTCGGATGTATTGTAACGAGCCTGCATAGCTTCCGCTTTTGATTTATTTATTACATTAAGACTGTCAAACTTTTTATTCCGCTCATTCTCAATATATCCTAAAACAAATATATATTCACGGGATTCGTTCGAATTAAGAGTCACATCAATCTGATGTGACGCAATCGGATACCATCCTGAAGCAACCGAATTTCCACTGCTTCCTCTTATTACACTATCAGGATTATCAAAACCGTTAAATGATCCGAGAAAAGTATCACGATCTGTGTCAAAACCATTTATTTCTGTATTAACAGAATAAAATGAATAATGATTTCTTCTCTCCCTGTATTCTGTTTTATGATAAATTGTACTGTCCTTAATCTCCACCTCACCCGTATTAAGATTACGCTGATAGTTTAGCATATCATCCTGCGCATTCCACAGACAGAACTCTACAAATGAGAATAGTTTTATGCTTTTTATATGATCTGTTTTATTTGTCAAAACAATTCTGTGAATTTCACAGTTATCATTTACAGGAACAAACGATGTCTGCATCACTTCTATACTGTTTCTTTCGCCGCATATTTTTGTATATCCCATACCATGACGGCATTCATAACTGTCAAGTTCTTTCTTCATAGGCATATATGAATGTGTCCAGCAGTCACCGCCATCGTTTATGTAAAAGTATCTTCCGCCATTATCAGCTGGCACATTGTTATAGCGATATCGAAGTATTCTCCTGTGTTTCGCATCCTTATAGAAGCAGTATCCTCCCGACGTGTTTGAAATCAACGAGAAAAATCCATTTGTTCCAAGATAGTTTATCCACGGAAGCGGCGTTCTCGGTGTACTTATTACATATTCTTTATTCGCGTCATCAAAATAACCATATCTCATATATATACTCCTTTACCAATATATTTTCCAATCAGGATTTTTCATGCGCATAAGCGCCTCAAGATAGAAATAATCCCCCCAACTTGTACATTCAGGCTCATGTCCGTGCTTTCTGCTATACATACCATCCTTTAATATTCCATTACTCTCGGGATAATTCCGCGTTGTATACTTCTCTGAAAGCGAAGTCATCATTTTCTCTGCCGCATCAAGAAAAACCTGATTATGATGATATTTTTCCATTTCAAGTATGCCGCATACCGCAATTGCTGCCGCCGATGTGTCCCGAGGCTCGCCGCTGCCGTCAGTAAAAATCAAATCCCAGTAAGGAATATAATCATCCGGAAGATGATCTATAAAATACTGTGTTACTCTCTTAAATAACGGCAACATTGATTTATCTTCCGTATAACGGAAACACAATGCAAAACCATATACCGCCCATGCCTGTCCCCTTGCCCAGCTGCTCTCGTCAGAATAGCCCTGATGTGTTTCACCGCGCAGCGGTTCGTTTGTCACCGGATCAAGGAAAAAAGTGTGATATGATGAAGCATTTTCACGTATTATATTTTCAGCCGAGGTTTTCATATGATTAAACGCGGCATCATGATATTTACTGTCACCAGTCACTTCGCTCGCCCAGAAAAGAAGAGGGATATTCAGCATACAGTCAACAATAAACCGATAGCTCCCGGCATCATCCATCGCGCCCCATGCCTGAATAAATTTCCCTTTTGGCTGATAACGCTTTAAAAGCCATTCCGCAGCCTCAATACCATCTTGTTTTGCCTGTTCGTCACCGGTTATCCTATAATCCGCAACGCTTGAAAGCGTAAACAAAAAACCCATGTCATGATGTTCCAGTTCAATTTTATTCTCCAGACGCTTATGGAACATTTGACTATGATGCTTAGCTGAATTATAAAATGACTTGTCTCCTGTTAATTCATACATAAGCCATAATATTCCTTCATAAAAGCCCGTTGTCCATGAAACATTATCAAATTTTCCAAAAAAAAGATTTTCACTTTGCTCCGTGGGAAAACAATCATAAAAGTAATCCAGACTTTTTCTCACAATGCTCTCAGCATATGCAATATCTTTATTTATGTTTATATCCATTCACTCCCTTATCCCAGATAAAAAGGGCTTTTATTCAGCCCTTTTTATGATAATCAACTGTCTCTGCTTTCCTCCTTCTGTATGAAGAATTACTTTTGACGCAGCCTTACCCGCTCCATGTTCCGCAAGTAATTCATCCTCAGTCGGTACATATATTTCATCTGTCTCCTCGTCTATCATCAGTACATTATATCCTGAAAAATCCGCAATTTCAATCCTGTCTATCTGTCCGAGAGCCGTATCAACCTTTGTCTTAATAACAAGATTTGTTCCATTTTTATAAAGAAGCGTACCATAAACCAGTCTGTATGTAGCGCCATAATTATAATTACCAAGAGCTGTATATATGTGTGGAGAATTATGACCGTTTTTTTCATATTTCCCGTCAGACACCGCCAGCAGTGTTCTGTTAAGCGTCAACGGATCAACATTTGTACCCTCCTCATTACCAGCCTTAACATAATCAGGATCATCCTCGTCACTCAACGAGAACACTTTAATATAATCTATAAGTTTGCCTTCATTATTAGTAACAAAACGAATAATATCCCCGTGTCTTACTCTTGAAACAATCTGTGAGCCATTCGGTCCGTTAAAATAACGGGTAAAATAAACATCCTCCGCAAAATCCACATATATTCTTGCATTCCCCTGCCAGCCTATTAAACGCCTTACAACATTATCGTTCTCGTCAATAGTCTGTATCACCTCATCTACAACTGTAAGCGGAACCTTCTTGTCAATCTCAGGAACCACATCGCTTGTATAATAAACCAATACTCCAGCAGTTCGAGTTTCATCTACATTATAAGCTTCAAGACGATTTCCGACAATATACTGAGCGCCTTCCTTAGGATAATAATTCCAGTCATCAAAATACGTAAGATTAGTCTTAAGATACTGTTTATCATCATTTATATCTGAAACATTGTTCGATACCGGTACAATAAATACTTTTGTTTTTGAATTTAAAGCCACATTATTTCCGTTGTCACTATTAAATGCAAGCGTATTCCTCAAATACATTCCTCCGGGTTTTACAGATGAAGTTCTTTTTGAAAAATCATTATACATTGTCATTGTATTATCATGGAATATGTCATTTTGCTCTGTATTCTCGCTTGCGCCATGATTTGGCGTATCTATATATTTCACCTCACCGTCAGTATTTAATTTATACATAACAGGAACTCTGGCATATATTAAATTACTTTCGTTCATATTCATTGCCTCATATGATGAGTCAATGGAGATAAGTGTAGATTCCTGATATAAGGACGCATCTCGTAACGCTTCAATCATACTTACCGCGGTTTTGCAATTATTCCCATCGATCTTTGTTTTCTTTGCCAGATAAAATTCAGCCATGTCTCCCGTATACGGTAAAAGTTTAACGCCCACTCTCTGACTGCCTGTGTCAGTATCCAGCCATGCTTTTATCAGAAACCCATACTGCATCTCATCTGTCTTTAACAAATCATATCCGGCTATTCTGCCGCGGTAATCAAGATATACAGTATATTTATTACCTACACTCATAGCCTTGGTATTCTTATAGTAATCTGCATTTACAGAATAAATATAGCTTCTGTCTTCAAACTTGACCTCCTTATCACCGATAAC
>CAJUFV010000040.1 GCA_910585795.1 uncultured Clostridia bacterium
ATGATATAATTATATCATATTTAAGAAATTTTATGTAAAAGGAGAATTAATATGAAAAATAAAAAATTTATGGACAACGACTTTATGCTTACAAACGAGACAGCAAAAAAATTATATAACGATTATGCGGAAAAAATGCCTATATGTGATTATCACTGTCACTTGAGTCCACAGATGATGTACGAGGATAAGCCTTTTTTAAATATCACGCAGATTTTTCTTGGTGGGGACCATTATAAATGGAGGTATATGCGTTCATGTGGTGTGGACGAGGAATACATAACAGGAATTAAATCCGATAAAGAAAAGTTCAAAGCATTTTGTGAGTGTCTGCAATATGCAATTGGAAATCCGTTGTATCATTGGACGCACTTGGAACTTAAAAGGTATTTCGGCATAGATACAGTTATAACTGCCGAAACAGCTGATGAAATATGGGAAAGGGCAAACTGTATAATTTCTGAAATTAAAATGAGTCCGTCAACTCTTATAAATCAGTCAAATGTAACATACATATGCACTACAGACGACCCTGCTGATGACTTGATGGTACATAAGGGCATTGCTGAAAAGGGGCATATAAAAGCAAAAGTACTGCCTGCCTTTCGTCCTGATTTTATGATAAATATAGATAAGGATACCTTTGCACCGTACATTGCAAGGCTGTCAGAGGCAGCAGGAGTTAAGATTAATACATATTCTGATTTAATTGACGCAATATACAGCAGAATCTTGTATTTCCATTCGGCAGGCTGCCGCGTGAGTGACCACGCGCTTGACAGTGTTCCGTTTGAAGAGACGAGCGAAGATGAAGTAAATAATATATTTAAAAGCGCAATGTCAGGTAAAAATCTTACTAAAGAAGAGGTTGACGCATATAAGTCATATACGCTTATACAGCTTGGTAAAAAATATAATGAGCTTGACTGGGCAATGCAGCTGCATATTGGAGCACTGAGGAACAATAATACAAGAATGTTTAAAAAGTTTGGCGCGGATACAGGCTTTGACTCTATAAGTGATTATTGTATAGCATATCCATTGTCAAGACTTCTCAATGCGCTTGCTGTCCATGATAATCTGCCGAAAACTATTTTATATACGTTAAATCCGAAAGATAACTATGTTTTGGGAACTATGCTTGGAAACTTTCAGGATAGCAGTATGGCAGGTAAAATACAGTTTGGCTCCGGTTGGTGGTTTAATGACCAGCGTGATGGTATGACAGAACAGATGAAAGCACTTGCAAATTTAGGCGCGTTGTGTAAATTTGTCGGTATGCTGACGGATTCGAGGAGTTTCCTGTCATATACAAGACACGAGTATTTCAGACGTATATTATGCAATCTGCTGGGAACGTGGGTAGAAAACGGAGAGTTTCCTTCTGATATAAAGACGCTTGGAAAAATAGTTGAAGATATTTGTTATAATAACGCAGTAGCTTATTTCAAGTTTTAAATGAGGTGATTGGTAATGAAAAAGAGGATTACGGCAGTTGTGCTTGCTGCATTGACGGCAATGTCAGTTCATACGGTGTTTGCGGATGTTGACAATGTACGAAACTCTGTAATAATCGGAATGGCATTTCCTGGTGCTGAGGGTGGTGGTATGTCTGCTCTTGGCGCGAGGAGGGCTCTTCAAAGTGGTAAGGATATAGAGGTTTATCATGTTACAAACCTTAACGACAGTGGAGAAGGGTCATTTCGTGATGCGGTATCAAAAGGAAATCGAATTGTTGTATTTGATATTTCAGGAATGATTGATTTAGAATCACGTGTATCAATTGTGCATAATAATATCACAATTATGGGACATACCGCGCCTGGGGACGGTATATGTTTTCGCGGAAACAGCGTTAAAATAAACGGACAAAATATAATTATGCGGTATCTGCGTTTTCGTCCCGGAGCAAAGCTGGCAGATGGAAGTGATACAATAACACAGGATGGTTTCAGTATTCCTATAGGCGCAAAAGATGTTATTCTTGACCATTGCAGTATTAGCTGGGGAACTGATGAGAATTTATCAATTATCGGCGGCGAAAATATAACGGTTCAGCGTTGTATAGTGTCGGAGGCTCTTAACACCTCTATTCACGATAAAGGCGAGCATAGCTATGCAGGTATATGGGGCGGAGTGAATGTTTCAATGCACCATAATATTATTGCGTCGCATAAAAGCCGTAATCCTAAAATCGGTACAAGTGAAACTGTTTCTATGACACCTGGCTATATAGATAGTGATACAGTTGTAGATATGTGGAACAATATAATTTATAATTGGGGCGATAAGGCAGGATATGGCGCGGAGAACGGAGCCAATGTTAATTTGGTTAATAATTATTATAAGTATGGACCTGCTACACCCGAGAATAAGCGCGCAAGGATTTTTGAGCTTTCCCCTGGAAATAAATATCAGCAGAAATGGTCTGGCGATATTTATGCAAATGGTAACTATGTTGATGATGACAGTGAGGAGGCTGCCGCTGTAAATTCTGAGAATTGGCAGATAGACAGAGGTGCGGGAGTATATCTTGGTATGAATGGTATAAGCTATAATAAGCTTGATGAGCTTAGAAATACTTCATATCTGTACAACAAAACAGTAGTATCTGCTCAGGAGGCTTATTCAGACGTAATATCCGATGTTGGGGCGGCTTTGCCAAGACAGGACTTAGTAGACGCCCGAATTATAGATAATGTTACAAACCGTACAGCACCCGAACACGGAACTCATGGTAGCGTATACCTTGTAGACGACCCTGTAGATGGTATTCCCAAGGGTCAGGAGGACTTATATGATTGGCGCGGTTATCCTATATGGGAAAGTGAAACGCGTGCGACAGATTTTGATACAGACGGCGATGGTATCCCTGATGTCTGGGAGGATAAAATGGGTCTGGATAAGACTAATCCGTATGATTCGCTTAACTTGGGTCCTGACAGCTATACTTGGCTGGAAATTTACGGTGAAGACTTAATTTCACCATATACAGATAGAGATAATGCAGTAGTAAAAAATGATGGCAAATTATCTGTAAACACTTCAGGAGCTGTAAAAGTAGAATTTTACAGTGATAATATCTATCTTGGCGAGGCAAGTGAGCAGGAACTTACAGGAGTTGAAAATGGAAATACGATAATTTCAGCAGGCTATCAGAACGGTGTATTGCAAGAGGCAAAGCGGAGTGTATATGGAGATGAGTTTGAAATGCCTGAGGTGTCAGGCATTCAAAAACGAGTGTTTGTCTGGGATAGTATGGAAGGAATGAAGCCTATAGAAGGTGCAGGACTTTTTTCTTCCATTGAGGCTGAACTGGAAGAGGGAATGAATATTATTTCGGCAAAGCTTACATATGATGACAACAGTGTTAGAGTTGTGCCTGTTATATTAGAAGTAGCAGAATATGAGGAGAAGGAATCTCAGACAGTTTCAGGTGATTTTGAAATTGTGGGAACACTTAAAGACATACCTAACCTTGTAAAGAATTGTTATACAGGTATATATACTGATGATTTTGTTGTTTCGGCAGGTTATAACGATAGTTTTAAACCTGTAATCAAGTATGGAAAAAAGAGTAATGCCGAGCTGTCGGAAAAAGAAGATAAAGGATACGAGTATATTAAAATTTCAGTAAGTAACGGACACGCTGATTTGTATGCGGCAAAAAATCTTGCCCAATGGGATAAGCTCTCTGAAAATGGTTATGACTATAAAGGTACTGACCAGACTGCGGGTACATATATTATAAATCCGGAGGAGAAACCATATACTGCATTTGTTCCGTGGAAAGTTGTAACGGAGAAAACAACGCCTGTAATTACTATAGATAATATAGAAGAAAATTCACGTATCGGATTTAATGAAAATATAAGAGTAACTATTCAGGCGCAGGCAGGAAGTACAGTGACTGACGCTACAGTATTGTTTAACGGGGAAATAATATCTGAAGTGACAGGTCTTAATGTAAACGAGAATGGTGAAGTGATTGATATTCCGTTATCCTTTATAAATGCTCAGCAGGGCGAAATAACAGTTATGTGTTTTGATAGTAATTATAGGTCTGCCTCAGATACGGTGAATGTATTTGTAAGCGCTGACGCTAAGCCGTGGCAGATTTGTGATATAGGCGCCTCAAAAGAGGATATAAAGACATATGTATCAGTAACAGATGATTATACATATAAAATTACAGGTCTTGACGGCAATATCGGCGGAACGTCTGATAAATGCGGATATATGTATCAGAAATTCAGCGGTGACAGCAGAATTTATTATCGCAGCAGAATACAGTCGGGTAAACAGTTTGGAATAATGTTGAGGAAATCTCTTGATGCTGACAGCGAAAGCTATTTCTTCGGAGGTGAACAGGCTGAAGGCGCTGTATCATATAGCTTAAAATCGCGTACTGTAAAGGGCGCAGATATGAGTATTGATACTGCTGAAGGTTTGTCTGGACAAAATCTTTACTTTATAGCTGAAAAGAGCGGAAATACATTTAATATTTATCAGACGGAAAACGGAGCTACTGTTTATCAGACAAAAAAGCTTTTAAAATCAATTGATGTAAGCCCGCTTGGTGCTGAATATTATCTTGGCTTTGCGTCTGTTGGCGGCGAAGGTAATCCCCCTGATATGGGGTGGCTGGGAATTGATAACAGCAGTTTGGACGAGCAGAAAAATAATGTTTATAGGTGGAATTTCGAATACGGTCTTGACTGGTGCTGGCAGTCACAGGAAAGAAACGTATTAATGCCTTTGTGGGCGAATGATGAAATTGGCGGTAACGCAGGAGGCAAGCTGCTGCTTGCGCCGGGTGATGAATATTCAGGAGATAGATACGTGTTCCGTGAATATTTAATGAATGACGAGTATGTTCCGGAAATGTCCGCAAATATTCTGCTAACAGGTGAAGAGCCTGCAATGAATGTATATTTGCAGACTGGCGACGCAAATACTGCGTATAAGATTACATTTGATAATGATAATAAAATAAAAGACGCCAATGGCAATGAAATCGGAAGCTGGGAAAAGGATACCTTCTATAATATTGTAATGCGTGTAGGAGTTGACGCAGATACAATGGATTTAAGCTGTAAACTTACTGTTGATGGTGTGGTTTCTGATATTGCAATACCAAAGGACAGTCATTTCAGAACACAAATAAATACAGAGAAGAAAACGCCTGTTACAAAAGCTGTTTATTTTGAGCCTCTATCGCGCGCAGAGGGTAAATACTATATTGATGATATTTCTGTAATTCCAAGACAGGATGAGTATAAAATTGTTTCTGAAAAGAAAATGTATACGTTTCAAAATGCCGAGGGGTATGAAGGAATGACAATAAGCGGAGTCTCCGCGGAAACGCTGACTAAGGCAAAGAAGGTCGCGGGTATTAGCTTTATGGGAAAGGTAAGATTATCAAAACCTACAACGTCAGTAGAATTTCCTGTATCAGGTGAATGTGAAATCAGAGTTTATGCAGTATCAGCTAATAAAGAGGAAGTCAGAAGTCTTGTGCTGAATGACGGCAATAACCACATACTACAGTTTAATTCAACCGGATGGTTAGATGTAGAGGGCAGCGCGGCAGTGCATAAATATAATGGAGGTGCAGGGAATATTAAGATAAGTGCAAATGCGGGAGTTGATGTATATGGAATTGAGGTTTCTGCCAAAAGATTGGAAACAGTGAATTAATAGGACAAAAAAATAGTAAAACAGGAAAAAAGTCTTGAATTTTTGCTCACTTTGTGCAAAAGGCTTTATTTTTAAAGCAAACTGTTGTAGAATATATATAGAATTAACAAAGGGGAGGTAGATTTATGGCGAAAAGGAAAAATAATATTGCAGCCGCTGAACCAAAGCTTGGTGCTTCGGAATGGTTTAAAAAGGAATTAAATAAGGCAAGAAAGGGTAAGTTTTTGATGCTTATTATGTTGCCGGGATTGATATATTTTATCATATTCCAGTATATTCCTATTGGCGGTCTGCTGATTGCGTTTAAGGACTACAGTTCAAGAATGGGAGTAATTGGCAGCCCATGGATGGACTATGCAGGGTTTGGACATTTTGTACGTTTTTTGAATACACCCGATGTATGGCGATATATATGGAATACAATAGCTTTGAGTTTGTTACATATTATATGGCTGTTTCCACTGGCGATTATACTGGCACTGTTTATAAACGAACTTCGTTCTCTGAAATTTAAGAAGGTTGTTCAGACAGTATCATATCTGCCGCACTTTGTATCAGTTGCAGCAGTAGCAGGTATGCTTACACTGTTTCTTTCATCTCAGGGTACACCGTCAAGCGCAGGCAGTTATATGAACGAAGGTATTGTAAATCAGATATTATTGAAACTCGGCCTTATTAAAAACGGCATATCTTTTCTTGACAAAACTGAATGCTTCAGAACGATTTATATAGCATCAGATGTATGGCAGGGAATAGGCTGGAGTGCTATCGTTTATATTGCGGCGCTGTCAGGAGTTGACCAGGAGCTTTATGAGGCTGCGACAATTGATGGAGCAACAAGAGTACAGAAGATGTGGTATATATCAGTACAGCTTATAAAACCAACAATAGTTCTTTTGCTTGTTATGCAGATTGGTAAAATAATGTCGCTTGGTTCTGATAAAGCACTGTTGCTGCAAAGAGAGGTAACTTACCCCAAATCACAGATTTTGAGTACATACATCTATAATCTTGGTATAGGCAAGGGTGAATTTGACTATTCAGCCGCAATCGGCCTGTTTAATTCTGGAATTAACGTATTGCTTGTTATTATAGCAAACTTGGTTTCCAAGAAACTGACAGATACAAGCTTGTGGTAAAGGAGGGAACAGAATGGTACAGGATAAATCAATATCGTCAAAAGTTCTTGATGTCGTAATATATGTGTCGCTAATCCTGTTGCTGATTGTAACGCTTTATCCGATTATTTACATATTCTCGGTATCGGTTTCATCAACAACGGCATATGAGAGCGGTCGCGTATTCTTCCTTCCGGTTGAATTCAATCTTGAAGCATATAAGGTAATTATGAAAGCAGGAACAATTCCGCGTTCATTTATAAACTCGGTTATATACACGATTGTGTATACCGTTGTGTCGCTGTTTATGACAACTACAATGGCATATCCGCTTTCGCGCTCAAAGGACAGAGTAGCGTTTAAGGGATTTTTCTCAAAGATTGTAATATTTACAATGTTCTTTAATGCGGGCATTATCCCGAACTACTTGGTAGTAAAAGGACTAGGACTTATGGATAGTATGTGGGCATTGGTATTGCCAACGGCAATATCTACATATAACCTCGTGGTTATGCGTTCGTTTTTCGAAGGAATTCCTATTGATTTGGAAGAGGCAGCATTTATAGATGGAGCCAATGAACTTACAATTTTCTGGAAAATTATGCTGCCATTGTCCAAGGCGGCGCTTGCAACAGTAGGTTTATTCTACGGCGTATCAATGTGGAATCAGTGGTTTAACGCTATGCTGTACTTGCAGTCTGATACAAAATTCCCACTGCAGCTTATAATACGTCAGATTATAATGCAGAATCAAATGGCGGCAGAACTTGCGGCAATGGGTGACACTTCAATGATGACAGCTCAGACTACAAATTCGGTAAGCTTAAAATATGCAACATTGTTCCTATCAATCCTTCCAATGCTTGCTGTATATCCGTTTATTCAGAAGTATTTTGTAAAGGGTGTAATGGTAGGTTCTGTAAAAGGTTAATAAAATTAAGGTGATTTAAAAGGAGAAGAAAAATGAGATTAAACAAAGTTATAGCTCTATCTTTAGCAGCGGCCATGGTAGTTCCTATGCTTGTGTCCTGCGGAAAACAAAAGACAGAAACAGTTGATGAAAACGGCAACAAAATTTACTCATATACATTTAATATGTATACACAGGATGATAATGAGTACCCTACACAGGAGGATACGTTATTCAATAATTATATCCGCGATAATTTTGGTATAAAGTTTATCTATGATAGAATCCCGAGAACAGACTGGGAGACAAAGACAAATACGTATTTTGCTACAGGTGATTCTCCAGATGTAACTATCGGCGGTAAGGAAATGAACTATAAAGCATGGGGCAATGAAGGTTATCTTGCGCCTATAGATTATACAAAACTTCCAAATTGGTGCGCTCTTTGGGGTGATAATCTTGATAAGGTAGTATCACTTGCGTCAAATTCAGATGGAAATTTGTATTATCTGCCTACAGTAAGACAGGAAAAAGTTCAGATGTGCTGGCTTTACAGAAAAGATATTTTTGATGAGTTAAATATTTCATTCCCGAAAACAGCAGATGAATTTGTTGAGGCTTGTAAAAAGATTAAGGCTAAATATCCTGATAATATCGTTATTTCATCAAACGGTCAGAAGAAAAGCTCACTTACAGGTTTCTTCCAGATGTTCTGGATACCTGAACTGATTTTGCAGACTCAGTCTTGCATTGACCCGGTAACAAATGAGTTTGTTCCTTATGCGATGGCTTCAGACAATGCAAGAGAAATGTATAAGTTTGTAAACAGTCTGTATAAAGAGGGGTTGATTGATAAGGAAATTTTATCAATTGAAAAGGATAACTTCTATACACGCTGTGCTCAGAATAATGCGTTTATTACCTATAACTATGTGTATAATACAGATACTTTTAACAATAAAACAAATGTAAACGGAAATACAGGCGCAAACTGGGATTGGGCAGGCAATATGGTGACTGCTTATCCTGATAAGGGTACAATTTATAAAAGGGACCCGTTATATTCAAACTGGGGACCCGCATTCAGCGCGGAACTTGGTGCAGATACTGAAAGATTTGACGCGCTTTTGAAATATTATGACTGGTGCGCGACAGATGAAGGTCAGTTGTTTACGTCATATGGAGTTGAAGGCGAAAGCTATAATATGGTTGACGGTAAGCCTGAAGTTGCTGATGGATGGTATCACGAAAAAGATAATCCTGAAGGCAAGAAAATTAACAGAGAATACGGTACACTGACATATACGTTTAATAAGTATCAGAAACTGTTTGAAGAGTTAAGAGGCAATCAGATTGAAAAGCTTTATGATGCTTATATGGCAAATGATAAGTATTATTACTTTGATGAGTTCCCAATGAGATATACCGAGGATGAGGAAAAGAGATATACAGACCTTGAAACAGCGCTTAACTCAAAGCGTGACGAATATATGGCACGTTTCTTTATGGGAGAAAGCGACCCTGCAAGTGACGCTGACTGGGAAATGTATTTAAGCGACTTAAAGAAGGTTGGTCTTGATGAATTTGTAGAACTTCAGAAGACAGTTTATGAGAGAACAAAGGCAGAGGTTCAATAATTAAAATTGAAAAAACATACGAGCCGGGGATTACTTTTAATACTCGGCTCGGTGTGTTTAATATAATTAAATTATCTGTGGCTAATTTAACTGTAATAAGCACACTAAAATGAATTTTCAAACAGGCGGAGGTTATTTTAATGAATAGAAAAATTCTTCGGGTGCTTGCGGCAGCCATATCGGCAGCAATGTTAATTTCATCAGCTCCTGTTACGTTTGCTGAAACAGAGTTCCCTGTAGACAATACATTTACAGAACTTGATGCGGTGGAGATAGTTGATATTGACGAAATAGGAGCTGAGGTATATGGCGAGGAAGATGAAAGCTTTTTATTTAAGGCAGATGCATTGGAAACAAAGACTTACAATGCAAATGTAACGGTAGGAAAAGTTACGCTCTACGCGTCTTCGTCAAGGTCAGTCGAGGTTAGGGACAGCAATAAAACAATTGATAATGAGAAGTTTGAAAAATATATCAGACTTAGCGGAATGCCAGATTTAGAAGAAAACGGAAAAACACCGGCGAGGTATTTGGAATTTACAACACAATACGGCGGTGTTGTTACTGTGTATGCGGCAAGCGCAAATGCAAATGAAGAAAGGAATCTGATTGTCGGAGGAAATACGATGACCTGTCCGGGTACACCGATTGCGGCTTCTTATAATCTCGAAAAAGGAACAGTCAGAATATACGCGGAAAACGGTATAAATTTGCACGGTATTAAATTTGTGTCCAATGTGTCTGCACCGCAGACTGATGAAGAGTGGATATCATACATAAATAATAAAATCAAAATCAGCGATATTACAAATGATACCGTGGATTTTGATGCGCTTACAGATAGTTTTGAGCTTATAGGTGAGTACACCTGTAAGTATGACGATAATGTCCAAAAAGATGTGACTATTATAAGCTGGACATCATCAAATGAAGCTGCGGTTAAAATAGACGGCGGAACTGCAACGGTAATAAGGCCGCGTTTTAATGAGAAAAAGGCAAGCGCTGTGCTAACCGCAGAAATACTTGTAGGCGAAACCGTTATGACGAAGGAATTTTATGTTGCAGTTTCCCCACTTGAAAATCCTGAGGGCGATGAAGAATTTATGATGTATGCTGAAAAGCAGATAAAATCGCTTGGTTTTGATGTTTCTACGGACAAGGTTGCTACGGGAGATATATATCTTCCTACAGAAATTACTCTTTCTGACGGAAGTGTTGTAGCAATTGTTAAATGGACCTCAAGCGATACTTCATATATCGCAAATGACGGAACAGTGGTAAACTATCCGGAAAACTCACATTCACTTATTATGACGGCGGTAATAAAGGCAGGTGCCTTGACGCAGACCTATACATATAATGTGGTTTTAAGAAGAAGTTCTACAGTAAAAGCGTTTCCGGGGGCACAGGGCTATGGCACACAAACCCGTGGAGGCGCGGGAGGATATATAGTACATGTAACCTCGTTGGGCGCTTCGGGACCGGGTACTCTTAAAGAGGCAGTTGAGGACAAGACAGGCGCAAGAACAATAGTCTTTGACGTGGGGGGGACAATTGACCTTACCTCACTTGGACGCGCTTTGCGAATGAGCGGAGAAGATGATTCCAATGTGACCATTGCGGGTCAGACCGCGCCTGGTGAAGGGATTCAGCTAAAGGGATATGGACTTACGCTTTCAAGCGTGCACGATGTTATAATACGTAATATCAGTATTCGTATAGGTAATGTAAGAAAAGCGGGAGATACATATCAGTCAGACCCATTAAGCGCTCAGGGAGCAAACAGAAGAGTGGTACTTGACCATTTGTCAATGTGCTGGGCAGTAGATATGGGATTTCGTGCATATGGACAAGAGATTACAATGTCTAATTGTATGATTTCCAAAGGACTTTATTGGAATACGCCTCACGAAAAAGGCAAGCATAACTATGCGGGTATATTTGGTCCTAAGTACGGAAGTTTTTACGGTAACTATATCGCAGACTGCGGCCAGAGAGCACCGCGTATCTGTGACAATGAATACATTGATGTAAGAAATAATGTAGTGTCCAATTCAAAATACACGTTTGATATTTGTAATTATGAGTGGATGGGCGCAAATACAAAATATAATGTGGTAAATAACGTGGTTCTTCGCGGAAATGGCGCACCTGGCGGTTCAAACAGTAATGTGACTAAGAATGGTTCGTATAAGTATTTTCAGGGAAGAACATATTCAGGCGGAGTGTTTGCCTATTCGGTAAATAACTACGATAACACTGTAGGTGCGCGTCCTGTTAAGACTAACGAAAAAAATGTTGAGGGCGCTTTGTGGACAGGTGATTTCTCAGCAGATAAGAATAATTCGGCACAGGTTTCAAAAGAGCTTGGCGCATTTAATCCAGGAGGTTATTCTAATATAGTAGGTACGTGGCAGGATATGATTTTGCCTGACAATATGAGCCTTAGCGAGTATGATGCGTCTGCTGTTTCAAAAAAAGGCAATACTCTGGTAAATTATCCGTTTGTTGTTCCTGATATGAAAACATATTCGGCGAATGAAGCTGCAAAATATGTGCTGTCAAATGCAGGAGCGGTAATAGGCAGAGGAGAAAATGACGAAGCTCCCAGAAAGGGCATACTGGACAGCCGTTACCTTGCGGAAGGTAAAACAAGACTGCAGATTTTATCTGATTATAGTAAGGCATCAAGTTCATACGGTATTAAAATTGATAAAGGATATACAGATGAAACAGCATACGGACTGCCAGTACATACTCATACGGTGTATAAGGATGAAAGAGGGGCTATTGTTTATGATGTAGACGGAATCAGCGTGCCTAACCCAACAGATTATACTATAGAAGAACAATATAAGTTTGTTTCTTGTGATAATCATCTTGACTCTCTTTATGCGGTTGATAAAAAGGGTAATAAGTATCGTCTTGTCATGAGAGAATATACTGAAAATGACGGGATATATGATACCTTTGAGTTGTATGATATATCCAATAATCAGCTTACAAAACCTGATGGCTATGCTACAAAAGATACAGGTAATGACGGATATATCTCATACGGTGGTGTTAGTATGAAGTGTGCTGATTGGGGAGATGGCGCAGGCAACTATGACCACGCAAATTCAGGAGGTAATGACGGATTTTTAGGTACAGATGTTGTTGATACGGAATGGACGGATGACGACTGGCCGCAGCTGCCGACAGTTTATCGTGATGGTAAATTTGACTCAAACGGTGACGGTATCCCAGATTTCTTTATACGTCTTATGGGATGGGATAAACATCCTGAATATTCACCAACCAAGGATATAAGTATGCTTGATTTTGAAGGCAGAGGATATACAAACCTTGAGTATTATATCAACGATTACTGTGCAGGTGATACAGAAATTGCTGACAGTGAAGAAAATGACCCTATAAATGCTGAAAATGTTCGTGACGGTTCTCCGAAGTATGATACTCATAAGAGTCACGAAATTCTATTTAATACGGTAAGACGTGCAAAAGCAGAGGTTTATTATAGTGAGGGAACAGAGTTTAATTTTGAAAAGGCTCAGAAAATTGCGCTTAATAGTAATTATGATTATGGAAGCGCAGGTTATAATGACGCAAAGGATTTTGAAACATACTTCTCTGCGATTTTGGATGGTTTAAAGCCCGATACGGTGTATTCATATAAAATTATGACATATTCCGATAAGGGCGTTACCAATTTGAGTTCTGATACTTATACTTTTAAGACGAGAGTACAGTCTTCAGGAAAACCGGGACAGCCGAGAGTTATACAGTATATACCGTTTGATGAACAGATAACACTTACCTTTGAACCGGCTTCAGCGCAGAAGTCATATAAGACAATGAGCGCAGGCAGTCATACTGTTAAGACTATTGGAAATAACGAGTACGACAATTCTACAGACCATTATATTTTGAGGTATTCAACCAATAAGGATATGTCAGGAGCAAAATCAGTAGAGCTTCCGTCAACAACAACAAAATATATTTTAAAAGGATTGTCAAATGATAAGGAATATTATCTGGAGCTTAGGGCTGTTTCAGGTGACGGTACAGAAAGTGACAGCGCAGTATATAATGCGAAAAAGGCAAAGGAAACAAGTGAAAAAGATAAGGATGGAAATGCCGTTTACAAGGTTGAGGGAATAAGTGTAAGCAGTAACAGTATTATAGAATATCCTAAGGAATATGATGTGCCGCTGTCAGGGATTGCGATAATACCTACAAAGTATGTTGTAAATGAGGATTATGCAAAGAATATCAAAAATGCTGATATAGGCGAGGGAGATACAACTAAATTTATTACTGTTTACGGCGATGAAAAGGATTGGTATATTTATACTTTGGGCGGAATCCCGATTCCGACAAGCATTAATGGCTCAGACCCAATTTTAATGCTCCGTGATGATAACCACGACCACGGTTTTACATACGCTAAGAAATTTGAAACAATTCTTGACGGTCAATCGACAATACGGGCAAGAATAATGATTAAAGATGAAGAGCTTGACCCGATGAATCAGGCTCCTGAGTTCCGTTTCTATATACAGCAGGACAGCGCAGATTTGGGCGACAGTGACGCTGATGTTGAGCAGACGGGTGAAAATACTGCCACTACCTTTGGCAATATAGTAACTCTGCAATTTACCAAGAATGATATTATATTTAACGGTTCAAATACTATTTCAAAGTATTATGAGGATACGTGGTATGATATTAAACTGCTTATGGACGCTGACAGAGGCACCTGTAATTTGTACATAAACGATTCTCTTGTAGGTAAGGATTTGGAATATTCCGATTCGGCAACTTCAAATAATATAGCAAGATGGCAGATAAGCTCTCGTCTTGCAGGAACACAAGATGTCTATGTCGATTATATGTATGCATATAAAGGCTGGGAAGAACCGGTGACAGGTCCTGAAGCGACAAAGAAACCGGATAATGAAGTAGGAGAAGGAACTTCTGGTGTAAGACCGTCAGGCGGTGGCGGCGGCGGAGGAACTACGGGGGGTGCTACGCCGAAACCAAGTGAAACAGCAAAGCCTGTAGAAACACAAACGCCTGATAGTACTGATAAACCTGTAAAATCAGGTTTTGATGATATGAAAGGTTTCGAATGGGCAGAGAATGCGGTTAATGAATTGCATGACCGTAAGATTGTCTATGGAATTACCGAAAGTCTTTTTGAACCCGGACGCGATGTTACGAGAGCTGAGTTTATAACTATGCTTTTGAGGGGCTTTGAGCTTATAGGAGAGGACGCGCATTGCAGTTTTGAAGATGTTCCGAGTGGCTCATGGTATTATCCAGCTGTCGCGATGGCATATTCAATGGGCATTGTAAGCGGTTACAGCGATACTGTATTTGGAGCAAATGATAAAATATCAAGACAGGATATGGCTGTAATGACAGTACGGCTTTTAACGGCTCTGGGAATGAGCCTTGAAGGTGTTCGTGACTACACAGGTTTTGAAGATGAAAATGAGATTTCTGATTACGCAAAACCTTCTGTGGTAAGTTTGTATCAGAGCGGCATTATAAATGGTGTGGGTGATAATCGCTTTAACCCGAAAGGCAGCGCAAACCGTGCCGCGTCAGCTGTAATATTGTATCAGACGCTAAAAGGGCAGTGGTCTGAAGACAAGGAATAATAGGGGAGGATAAAATGATGATAAAAAGAATATGTTCTGTTATTCTGACTGTATGCTTAAGTTTAGGCGCGGTAAGTGCGCTGGCATATAGTGATGTGGAAACACCGATTCAGAATACTGCGGTTGAACTTGTTACGAGTCTGGGAATTATGAATCCTGCAAGTGAAACTGAATTTGGCAGTAAAACGCTTGTTAAACGAGGAGAATTCGCGCTTTATGCTGCAAGACTGATTGGTTGTGAAGCGGCAGTGAGTCAGGTGTCCAATGGATATTTTGAGGATGTTGACACAACAACACCTGAAGGCGCGGCTGTTGAATTCCTTGTTGGTATAGGCGCGATTGTCAAAAGTGGACGTGAATATAATCCGAATGATGAAATTACATATGCTGAGGCAGTAAGAGTAACGCTGAACTGTCTTAACTATGGTGACGTAGCTAAAATGAGCGGAGGTTATCCGGGCGGATATATAAAAACCGCTACTGACTGCGGGCTTAATAAAAATTTAAAGCTTCTTACAAATTCAGTTCTTACAAAAACAGATGTAACAACATTGATATATAATGCTTTGTTTACAAATCCTATGGAAAGTGACGGACGCACATATAAAAAGAGCGACAAAACACAGCTTGAAAAAATCTGGGATGTTTCAGAGGTTACAGGTGTTGTAACAGGTTATGAAAAAACTGTTCTTGCAAGCGACAAAACGCTTCCTGAAAACGGAGTTGAAATTAACGGTGTTATATATAATGCAGGAACTACAAATATTGCAAATTATGTAGGATATAATGTACGGGCATTTTATAATGACGATGAAACAATTGTAGCATTTGCAGAAAAGCCAAACGCTAATAACGTATATACATATAATGCTGACGATATTGAGGTTAAAGGCAATAAGGTCAGTTGTTATGTAAACAACAGAAAAAAGAACCTAAAGGTTTCTGAATCAGCGGCAGTTATTTATAACAACAGATATTTTTCGAGCTATACAAAGCTTGAGGAAGTACTAAATATTCCTGAGGGTGAAATAACTTTCATATCGAATAATTCTTCAAGTGTGGTTAATGTGATAATAGTAAGAAATTATAAGCATTTGCTTGTTGAGCGCGTTGATAAAAAGAGCGGCAGACTATATCTTAAAAACGGTTCTCCCGAGGGTACAGAGGGCGGACAGCTTAATGATGTAATATCAATTTTACCTGACGAAAATGATGTGACGGTGTATATAGACGGTGAAGAGGCAAGTTTTAACGATATAAAGTCAAATGACGCGATAACAATGGAACAGAGTCTTGACGGTGAGCAGGTAGTTTTGTATGTTTCTAGAAAGATAGTCGATGGAGAAATTAAAGGACAGTCAAAGGACACTATAAAAATAAGCGGCGAAGAGTATGATAAGTCATTCTATAGCACCGCGGTATATACAGTAGGAACAGCTGGAGTATTTGCGATTACAACTGACGGAAAGCTTTTAGGGATTGTAGAAAAAGTAAGAAATAATAATAACGATTACGCGTATGTTTTGCAGTCATATGTTGATGATGGTCCTCAGAGAGCTTATGTTAAGCTTTATACAGCAGGCGAAGAGGTAGTAACTTATGAGTGTGCTGACAATATAAAAGTGAATGGACAGCGCAAGGGATACAACGCTATTCCTGATTGTATTTTGATAGGAGACATTGTTACATATACAACAAATAATGAAGGTATCCTGACAAAAATAAATCGTCCTTATGATGCAAGCTCAATTGTTGATTATGTCAATGAAACAGAATTTGTTAAGAGTTGGAATAAAAGCTCGGTAAGATATACTGATGGTATTATGGGTATGTCGCTTGTTACCGAGGATACTGTGATATTCTCTATGCCCCGTTTTGATAGAAAGGATGAAGACGATTACAACATATTAAGTATGTCTGATTTAAAGAATAGAACTTACTCAGATGTTACTTGTTATGACGTTGACAGACAGGGCAGAGTAGGGGCGCTTCTTATAGTTGAAGATATAAGCAAAACAGTTTCAATGGGCAATAATTTGTTCTTTATAAAAGGAGTATCATCTTCCATAAATGATGACGACGAGGATATATGGCTTGTTGAAGGATATGAAAACGGTGAGGAAAAAACTCTTGTATTTCCGACAGATGTCCATTCGGTAACATATGAAGATGGCTGGAAAAACAGAGTGGGAAATGAGAATTTTGATACAGGATGTGATAACTTCCATACAGGTGACGCATTACAATATAACCTTAATAATAACGGTGAGGTGAGTGCGTACAGATTGGTATATAACAATAATCTTACAATCTTTGACGCGGCGGATGACTTAAAGGATAATCTTGGTGAAAGTCGTTTTGAGGACTGGAGCGGAACTGGTTCGGTAACAAAACAGGATTTCTATGATGATTTATATATATCATTCGGTATAGTAAGAGCAAGATATATGGACTATATACTGAATTTAGGACTTACGGAAAGTGAAGTGCTTGGATATGGCGGCGGTAATAGCAAGATACAGATAATTGATTATTATCGTCCTATAAACCTAAAGAATGTGCCTGTGTACGTTTATAATGTAAGTAAGCGTCAGCTTGAATTGGGAGATATAGAGGATATTTCAAAAGACGATTATGTATTTGTGCGCTCAAAGAAAATGGGCGAATTAAATGAAGTAATGGTATATTCATTTGACTAAGACAGGAGGCTCATATGAAAACAGAAAATAAAAAATATGTAAGCCTTTTAGTAGCGTTTACGATATTTATAGCATATGCAGTTCCGTTTCAGTTTGCTGCTTTTGCAGCTGATAGTTCGTGGTCAGCAAGTGTTGACGTTGCTGCTGGTACTGAGCTTATGCAGGGGTTGACTCCGCTTAGTGATTTGACGTTTGGCAAAGGTTCAAGACCTTTTGAAGACGGAGAAACATATGGCGGCTGGATTACTAGCGGTATCAATGGCAGCTGGTCAGAAGGCAAGGCTACAGGAACAGCACTTAAATTTATCGCGCCGTCTGACGGAATATTTTCGGCATATGTAGCTGATGTAAGCAAGTCGGCATATTTGATAGAAGAAAATGCGGTTGTGACGAAAAATGAATTAAGTGAGGAAGTCGCGCTTGATTCGTATATGGGAGCGGTACTTGGTAAAAAAAATGTGATATTTAGCGCGGAGGTTGAAGCAGAACACGTTTACTATGTGTTTGTAGACGGTTCAAAAGGACGTTTCTGCGGTGCAAAGTTTGTTGAGAGTACAGTACAGCCAACAGATATACCGACAGGTGTTCCAACAAATGAGCCGACAGGCGCGCCAACAAATGAACCAACGTTGAATCCAACGATTGGACCGACGGTTAATCCGACAATAGTTCCAACGAGTACGCCTAATGTAACATCGACTCCAAGTGCAACAAATGAGCCGTCTGATTTAACAGACGATGAAAAAGCTGTAAGAAATGATGCAAAAAATCTTGCGCTTAAAACGGCGAGTCAAACGGCGGTATATTTCGATGTTGATTTGGATAAGACAGGAGCGAGCGGTTCATCTATAACGTGGGAGAGCAGTAATTCCAAGTATATTGACATTCAGGAAATTTCTCATATAAAAAGAAATTATACCGGAGTTGTAACACGTCCGAGAGATGAGGAGTGTACAAAGGACGACGGTGTTCCAGTGACACTTACTGCAACACTAAAAAAAGGTGATGCGGAATATAAAAAGATTTTTGAAGTGTCTGTAAGAAAATGGAATCCAGTGTATTATAATGATTTTCAGGAAGATGCTGTTACTCAGCCTGACGGAGATTACAAAGCCATATCGGATAATGTAGAAGCGGTAAACGGAGATATGTTCCGTGGAATAAGAATAGATACTTTGAAGGAATCGCGGTGTTTTGATTCTTTCCTGCATGGTGATAATGATACGCCTCAGCACTTTGATAAGCGTATAATGGCGACTGACAGCAAGTATGGGCGTCCTAAAGCGTTAACTGCTGAATCAAGCGAGGAACAGGCAAATGGACGATACAATGAGAATTTTGCTTTTTACTATAATGAATACCAAAAGCACGGAGTAAATTCCACGCCTCTTTGGGTACAGCTGATAGACCCTGCAACAAAGCAGGCTCCAAAAGGCGTGATTATGATGTCTATGGATATTTATGTAATAGACGGTAATCAGAAGTTCAATATAGGCTTAGGAACATCAAAGGCCTCGCAGATGTGTCGTTTTATGCTTGGCAGTAAATCCACTTCAAGTTTTAAGGGATATAATGCGGCAGGATATGTGAGAATGTTTGATAATGAATCGTCCATAGATTTTATGGGAGGTGACAGCAGTTATCGTCACCCAGTAGGCGATTGGGTAAAGGCAGTTATAGTCGCGAATTCAAATACGCATAAATGGGATTTTTATTATGACGGTATGCAGATGGCTACGGGTTTGAATTTCAGAAATGCTCAGGATATGTTCCCGACCATAGAGTTTATGATGGACAGAAATACTACAGGCGGTAAATATTTAATTGATAATATTTATGTTGAAAATATGACTGAGGACTATCGTGATACATATTGGGACGCACTGGAAATTCCAACACTGTCAAAGGATGAAACAACAGGTTACTATATTGCGGAACACCCATTCACTTTGCAATATCAGGGAACAGATGGTTTGACAGGTAATATGTTTACATGGAAATCATCCGACACAGATATTTTGAAGATAGAAACAAAGAGAATACCCGTAGACGAACTTATAAACTGCGGTTATACTGCCGAACAGGTGGCGGCATATAAAGCGCAGGGGATAACAAATCCGATAGTGGTTTTGGCAGCTCCTCAGAAGATAGATAAAGATACGGTAATAACCGTTACAGCAAAAATGCAGATAGATGATGAGTTAAAGACTAAAGATTTTAAAGTTCTTGTTAAGAAAAGCGGAACAGGAATGGCGGGCGATGCTGAAAAAGCAAGAGTAGACGCGGATTCGATTACCTGCGTGCGTAATGGTGCAAGTATCACTTCAAATATACAAATGGATACAACAGGTAGAATAAACGGCTCGAAAATTATATGGAAAAGCAGTAATGAAAAGGTACTTTCAGCTGACGGAGTAGTTTCAAGACCCGTAGGTAATCCGGTAACAGTTACACTTACGGCAAGCGTACAGTATGGAAGTGCGACAGAATACCGAATCTTTAATGTATCAGTACAGCCAACATCGTCAGGCAGTGGCGGTGGCGGCGGTGGTGGTGGCTCCATAAAGCCGAACAATTCAAATTCAATAAATATTTCAGGTGATACAACAACAATAATAACGCCGCCGCCTGAGCAAAATCCAATAATACCATCTAACGGTGATGCTTTTTCAGATATATATAAGGCTGAATGGGCGAGAGAATCTATTGAATATCTGTTTAGCAAGGATGTTATAAATGGTTATGGTGATGGAACTTTTGGCGTCAATGATAATGTGACAAGAGAGCAGTTTGTAAGAATGTTACTTACTGCGTTGGATATTAAACTTACATCAGACAAGGGCAGTGAATTTAAAGATGTTGCTGAAGGCGAATGGTATTCTAATTATGTTAATACAGCACTGCATATGGGTATTGTGTCAGGTATAAGTGATGATATGTTTGGTGTGGGAGAAGAAATTTCAAGACAGGATATGGCTGTTATGTGCAGAAGAGCTATTGAACTTGTAACAGAGAAAACTACTGAACCGACAGCAGTACCGACTGAAGAACCGGAAGAAACAGTTGAGCCTGCTGAGGAATCAGAGGTTGATTCGGAAACAAAAGAAACACCGGAGCCTCCAATTAATTCAACAGAGAAATCAGAGGTTATTCCTGAAATGACCTTTGGAGATAAAAACAGTATTGCCGATTATGCTAAAAGAGCAGTAGCCTTAATGGCTCAGGCAGGTTATCTTAGCGGTGATGAAAATGGTAATTTTGCGCCTCAAAAGAGCCTGACAAGAGCCGAAGCGGCAGTGGTATTATACAGAATAATGACAGAAGGAATATAAGGTTGAAACAAAAATCAAATAAAGAAAAATATAATACAGAAAAAAAAGGCATGGCAAACAGACCATCGTTAAATGGTCAAAAAGATTTGCATAA
>CAJUFV010000041.1 GCA_910585795.1 uncultured Clostridia bacterium
ATATAAAACTAAAATAAATTTATCTCAACAGCTCAGACCGCACCGCCTGTAAACAGTTTTATAAAGGCGTCATTGATTACAATTTACCTGCCTTTAAAAAGCTTTTTTGCACTCCCGGCACAACAATATCTATTTCTGTTAATTCACCAAGTAAAAGCGGAGATGCAGAATTGTGAAATTTATAATTTTCAAACGCCTTTTGAGGATTTTTATTTGCATAACAATATTTACAGCCATTCATACAGGTATCATACGCGCCAATATCCCTGCTTTCAATACAGCCGCATCCCTGACGCATACCCTTATGCTTAAGCGTTTTAAATTCAATTCCGTTTGATTTTCCCAGAATATCAAGGGTCGTACAGCCTGATTTATGAATACCATATTTTGAAAAATCACCGTTAGTACCGCAGGTCTGTATATAAATACCATTCTTTTCTGAAATATTCCCTAAAAATTCCGCAATCGTATTCATATCCTCTATGCCAAACGGAATAATTTCCGGCATATTGGATTGAAGTTTTTTATACATTTCTACAAAACTAAAAATACATCTGTCAATATAAGGAGCAAGTCTGCCGGCCATATATTCAAAGGTTCTTTTATGAATATCAATCGTATATTTTTCCGTTAACAGCACAGGGTCATAGCGCCATGAAACACGCTCTCTGCCAATAATTCTCGAAAGCTTTATAAGTGTTTCAATACTTTCGTTAATATCCGGCACACCCGGTTCAATATCTTTTCCGTAAGCCGTTATTGTATAGTGAAAATATGTATTGAATTTGTCCGTAATTCTTGTTATATCATTTAAAATAGGTTTATAGTTTTTTGAACAAAATACAACACAGTCCACGCTGTCAGGTGTTAACTCATAACGATTAACCTTATTAGGAAATAACGGATTTCGTGTTAAAACATATCCTTCCTCAAACCGTCTCAAGAGCCATTTTGTATAGTATTGTACGCTGTCTGTTCTGCCGCCTGTATTTATAATCATTTTTATTCATCCTTTTTTTAATAGTAATAAAAGCATTTTGTTATATAGTCTAATATTGTACTATTATATTACATATTTATTCTTCTGTCAATAGACATAATAAAATATACTGCTTTCAAATGCATAAAACGTAAAGCATATTTCGTAATATACCGTATATAAAAAACAGTTCATTTAATGAACTGTTTTTTATATAACTAAATATACTTACCCATCAGTAAACATCAAATACGCTTCGCGGTTTATTGTGATACGACACGCTTAAAACCAATCCTATAGCAATCATATTTACAACAAGAGATGTGCCGCCGTAGCTTAAAAACGGAAGTGGAATACCCGTTACCGGCATAAGTCCTATACACATTCCCACATTCTCAAATACATGAAACAGCATCATAGAACCAACTCCGACGCATATATATCTGCCAAAGGCATTATCAGCTTTCTGAGCTGTCTTAAAGCATTTATAAATCAAAAGAAATAACGCCGCTGTAACAACTATAGCGCCAATAAAACCCAATTCTTCACTTATCACACTGAAAATAAAATCTGTATATTTTGTCGGCAAATATCCCATCTGATTCTGAGGTCCCTGTAAATATCCCTTACCCCACAGCTGTCCGGAACCCACTGCTATTTTTGACTGAATAACATGGTATCCGTATTTAGTAGGACTTATTTCAGGATTAAAAAACACCTGTATACGCATTTGCTGATAATCTGAAAGAATATATTTATATATAAACGGTAAAGACGCTATACCTGTAACACCTATAGGTATTATATATTTATATGAAAGCTTGGCGACAAACATAAAGCATATAAACATAAACATAAATACCATACTGCTGCCCAGGTCAGGCTGAAGAGCAATCAATCCCAGCATTACACCTATATGCAAAAGCAGTCCGACAATAGTCAAAGGCTTATTTATGTCATCATGTACCTTTGAAAGGTGATACGAAAAGGTCACAATGAAACATACCTTTGCAAATTCCGACGGCTGAATACCGATAGCTCCGAAACGAATCCAGCTTTTAGCTCCCCATTCATTCTCTCCTGTTCCAATTAGAAGTACAAGAATTAATATAGCGACAGCAAAAATATAGATAGGCTTTACAAGATTTTTCAGCTGCTCATAGTCAAAAAAACATATTGCCAGCATAAATACACAGCCTATAATCATTGCTCCGGATTGAACAATAACATTTATGTTTGACTGAAGCGTGCGCGTTGCTGAATATATCATCACTATACCGAAAACTGTCAGCGCTATAGTTAATATAAATAAAACCCAGTCAAATTCCATAAGAATGACTGACTTCTTTGATACGCTTTTTAATTTCA
>CAJUFV010000042.1 GCA_910585795.1 uncultured Clostridia bacterium
AATTACAATATGCTTAATCCCGAATATATCAGGAAGAAACAGTTCAACTTTGTATTTTATTTTTTTCTAATGATGATAGTACTTCATTTGTAATATCATTAACAACAACACCTAATTGGCTTGTTTCGGTATCATATTTGCTTGATTTTAGCATCTGTTTAATTTCTCCACGAATTTCCGCCTTATCCTCAGTGTCAAGTTGTTTTAACATATCAGAAGTATCATCAGGTTCTTTTTTTAATGACTCGCCTGTAAATTCTAACAATATATCATCAACCTTATACATTTTGCAGAGCTTTAAAAAGGTCATAGCGTCTGGCTCGGATTTTCCTATTTCCCAACTACTAAAGGTTGATTGAGCAATTCCTAATTGCTCATATACGTCTTTTTGAGTTAATTTGTTCTTTGTTCTTAAATCTTTTAATTTTTTTCCGAAATCCGTATTTGCCATAGTTCAACACTCCTTATATATACATTATAACTACTAAAATGTTGTTTGTCAATAAAAAAAACGAAAAATTTGATATTTTTCTGTTGACAAACGAAAAACTCGATGTTATAATACAATCAACAACGAAAAATTCGTTTATAAAAGATATGGAGGTGAGTAGATTGGAAAATATCAATAGTCAATTTAAAGAAATCATTAACGAGAAAGGCATTAAACTTACAAAGGTTTCGGCTGAAACAGGCATTGACTATCAGCGGTTGAACAGACTGTTTAATCAAAACAGTCCTATGTTAGCTTCTGAACTTATTGCTATGTGTCTTTTTTTGGAGATTGACCCGAACACATTTTGCGACGTTGCGTAATTAACATAATCAGTGAAAGGAGGTGTAGATATGTGTTTGCACAGCAATTAAAATCAGCGATGAAAGAGCGGAATATTACTCAAACAGAATTATCCGCCAAAACAGGGATACCAAAGTCTGGTATTAGTCAATATCTTAGTGGAGTACATAAGCCTGGTATGAAAGCGTTATCGGCACTAGCTGAAGCGTTGGAAGTGCCGGAGGAATACCTTGTCGGAAAGAGCAATCAGATAGATTGTACTATTCAAACAGGACGCAGTATTTCTATAAGGAGAGCCGCAAAACTGATGGGAAAGGGAGAACAGTTTATACGCGTTGGCTTACAGCACGGAACGCTACCAATAGGATATGCTTTAAAAACAGGCAATAAATACAGCTATTATATCAGTCCGAAACAGTTTAAAGATGTAACGGGAATTGATGTAACAGAACAATTAGAGGCAGCGACATAAATAATGTTATGTCAAGACAGCTTGTGGGTATATTTAAGCCGTTCCGATAATAAAGAACCCCCATTAACCCTCCCAAAAAAATCTTTCTGAAAAATATATATCGGAGCGGTTTACATATATCTGCAAGCAAGTAGAAAGGAGTGAGAAAAAATGATGTATAATCCTTGTCCGAATTGTGGAGCAAACCTTGACCCAAACGAAGTATGCGATTGTGAAAAAGAAAAAAGCAATTCAGAAAAGAAAGAACTTTCAAAGATGATTGAAAAAGTATGTAAACTACCTAAGGAGTGAGGGTAATGGTACGGCTTATTGGTTTTATTATGGTTATATTGGCACTTATAGTATTAGTTTCTACAAAATTAAAAGAATATCAAAAAATGCGTATGACGGAACATATAAGGCGTGTTGAAAGGCGGAATTACAATAGTTTAAAATTGCGTTTCCGTATATGGCAATTTGAGATTGATTACTTGACGAGAAACATTACAAAATATAAGCCCAATGTAAAGATAACGTGTAAGAATCCATTATATCAAGAAATTTTTGTTGCAGGTATAACAGGAAATAAGCAGAAAGGAGTGATAAAAAATGTTTAAGTATTATTTTACATTTGGCAGTGAAGGACATCCATACAGAGGCGGTTGGTTAATAATTGAGGCTGATAATATTATGATAGCTATGGGGATATACAGAGCAATTTATCCTAATAAAGACGGTGATATTTTAAATTGTGCTGATGTCTATACAGAAACCGAATTTAAGCGTACAAAAATGTATAAGAACAATAACAATTTGGGCAGTGCGTGTCATTGTGAAATCAGCCTGTCAATAAAAAAGACCGCTGAGCTGGGAACTCATTAGCGGTCAAAACAAACAAGATATATAAAATATCTTTTTGTAATTCTATCACAGAAAGGAAGATTTGTCAAATGATTTATGGAAATAATGACCCAATGGCTTTATCAGCAATGGAAGCCGACCATTACAGAGAGATGGAGGAATATGAGCCGAGAAAATGTTTTACTTGTCCAGAGTGTGGCGAATCTGTTTTTGAAGATGAACGATACTACATATTTGACGGAAATGTAATATGTGACAGTTGTATTGAAAACCACGAAAGGACAGCGGTATGGGAGGGGATATAATGAGTGAAGTTGAAAAGGTAAACGAAACTGACATAACAGTTTTAGATGTTCCTTCAATTGATGAATTAAGCCGTATAACAATAGTTCAGTTGCCGAAAATTAATGAGAGAATTGAACAATTATATGCAATTGTTGAACAGCGCACATCTGAAGCAATGACTTTAGAATGCACGGAAGAAAATAAAAAATACATCAAAGGTTTAAGGTCTGAATTTAATAAAGAAAAAGCACTGCTTATAAAGCAATATAAGGAAGCATTAGATAAAATTACAGCTCCATTGAACCAGACACAGGAAAAATTTAATCGGTGTATAGAGTGTTATAAAAAAGCAGACGCGGATTTTAAAAAGAAAATTGCAGTTATTGAGGACGACCAGAAAGAAGATAAGCGTTTAACCGTAACAGAATACTTTGAAGAGTATGCACAGTCAAAAGATATTGATTTTCTTACTTTTGAGGATTTAGGTATAAATGTTACGCTGTCGTCAAGTGTTGCGTCATTAAAAAAGCAAATATCCGCATTCCTTGAAAGAGTGGTTGCAGACCTAAAAATGATTGCTACACAAGAGGACGAGGACGAAATTCTTGTTGAGTACAAGAAAAGCCTCGACGCTTCAAATGCTATAACAACTGTTAAGGAACGTAAGAAACGCGTTGAGGAAGAAAAGGCTCGTAAAGAAAAAGAGGCGGAGCGAAGGGCAAGAGCAAAGGCGGCGGAAAAGGCAGTTATGCAAGCCGTAGAGGAACAGGAACAAATTTCTGATGAATTACCATTCCCAGAGGTTGAGGCAGGATATATACCGCAGGAAACTCCGGCAGAATTACTTGACGCTCCTGTCGTGCAAAGTCCCTCAATACCATTAAAGGAATATCCTGCTACATTTTCCGCAAGAGTGCCAGCAACATCACAAGACGAGGCGTTAGATAAGTTCAGAGTATTAAAGCCGAAACTAATTAAATTTTTAGAAAGCGAGGGTTTCTATTATGGCAAACAATAGTTTACAACCACAGGAACAAAAGCACAAATTCAGTGTGGCGATACAAGGGGATACATATAAAAATCTTATTAATCGCACATTGGGCGACCCTGAACGGGCAAAAAGATTTGTAGCCGCTATTTCATCAGCCGTTGCAACTAATCCTATGTTGCAGGATTGCGATGCAGGCTCGATATTATCGGCAGGACTTTTAGGCGAAAGTCTTAATTTATCACCCAGTCCACAGCTTGGACAGTATTACCTTGTACCGTTTAATGTAAAAACAGGCAAGCAATTACCAAATGGAAAAGACGAGTACATAAAGAAAGCACAATTTCAGATTGGATATAAGGGATATATGAAGCTTGCTATAAATAGCGGTCAAATACGAAAGATGAATGTTGTAGCAGTTAAAGAGGGTGAAAATGTACGGTATAACCCATATGATGAAACATTTGAGGCTACATATATTGAAGATTATAATAAACGCGAAAATACTCCGACTATCGGATACTATGCAATGTTTGAAACAATAAACGGATATAGGAAGATAATGTATTGGAGCAAAGAGAAGATGGAGGCACACGCATTAAAGTATTCTCAGGGATACAAGGCAAAAAAAGGCTATACATTTTGGGAAAAGGAATTTGACGCAATGGCTTGTAAAACAATGCTCCGTCAGATTATATCAAAAGGTGGTTGTCCGATGTCAACTGAAATGCAAACGGGTCTTGAAAGTGATATGGCTATGATAAATGGGGACGGTACATATGAATATGTTGATAATACACCAGATGAGCCGATTATAACGCAAACTGACCCTGACGAGGCTATTCCTGCTGAGGGAGAGTATAACGAGTCTGTTGCAGAGCCTCGACCTGAGGAAAGCGGGGAAATAAACCTTGATGACGTATGATGTAATCAGTACAGGTTCAAAAGGTAATGCCGTAGTTATAAATGATATATTGATTGACTGTGGTGTACCTTTCAAAAAGCTGACAAAGGTATTCAAGTGTATTAAACTTGTTCTTTTAACGCACGAGCATTCAGACCATTTCAGAGCGTCAACAATTAAGCGTTTGGCTAAAGAACGTCCAACATTACGTTTTGGGTGTTGCAAATGGTTAGTTAAACGCTTGGTTGATTGCGGTGTAAGCCCATCACAGATTGATGTATTAGAGATTGGCACAAGGTACGATTATAAGCAGTTTGCCGTTGTTCCTGTCAAACTGTATCACGACGTTCCTAATTGCGGTTACAGGCTGTATTTTGGGCGTGTCAGAGCGTTCTATGCAACAGATACCAGAACATTGGAGGGTATCACTGCAAAGGGCTATGATTACTACTTTGTAGAGGCTAATTATATTACAGATGAAATGAAACAACGCATTAAGGAAAAGCAGGATAACGGCGAATTTGCTTATGAATTACGTGCTATGAATGAACATCTTTCAAAGGAACAGGCGGAGAATTGGATATATGAAAATATGACGCAAAAAGGCAAATATATCTTTCTTCACGGACATATTGACGAAGCGTAGGTGATACATTATGGGAATGGTTACAACGGCAAGAATAATCAATTATGATGGTTGTCATATGTTGCTGATACCACAAGAGGCTATAAGCCGAGAAATGATAAAAAAGCAGGTTAACACCGTTGAATTGCGGTTATGTGACGGCAGAGAGTGTACAGCAGACCAGCGCAAAAAGATACACGCTATAATGGGTGAAATATCTGATTGGAGCGGACACGACAGAGAGGATTTAAGGCGGTATTTCACTGGAAATTATTGTGATGAAAACGATATTGATTATTTCAGTTTGTCGCCCAGAAAACCTAATTTAGCTGATATGGAAACGGCAACGGGTTTTATATCATATTTGATTAACTTTTGCTTTATATGGAACGTTCCAGCACAAGATACAATGCTTAACCGAACTGAGGAAGTAGGAAAATATTTATATATGTGTCTTGAACATAAGAAGTGTGCTATATGTAATAAAGAGGCGGAGGTCCATCACGTTGACGCCATTGGAATGGGACGCGACAGGGAAGCCATTGTTCATATTGGTATGAATGCTGTTGCATTGTGTAGAAATCATCATACACAGGCGCACAAAATGGGTAGGTGCAGTTTCTTTGAGATGTATCACATATTTGGTATAAAACTTGATGAATACCTATGCAGGATATTAAAGCTCGGTCGGACAGCGGTATATAATGAACTGTTTGAACGTGACAAGCAGTTTTTACAGCTTGATGAATTAGATTTAAGAGAGGAGGAATAGCAATGCCCCGAAGAGGACAGCCGTATATTCCGCTGTATGTTATGGATTTTCTGTCAGATGAAAAACTGAGAGAATGCAGTGCGGAAAGTGTTGGTGTATATATAATGCTAATGTGTGTATTACATAAGCAAGATGAATATGGAACAATTTTGCTAAAGCAAAAAGATAAGCAAAATGAAAGCACTACCTTAAATTTTGCAGTTAAATTGTCTAAGCATTTGCCATTTTCGACAGAAGTTATTGATAGTGCATTGCAGGAGCTTTTAAGAGAGAATGTATTGCGTTTAGATGATGATAAGCTCTATCAGAAAAGAATGGTAAAAGACGGAGAATTAAGCCAAACACGTGCTGACGCAGGCAGAAAAGGCGGTAAAGCTAAAGCCAAAAATGCTAACAGTATTGCTATGAATTTTGCTAAAGCAAAAAACATAGCAAACACTGAAAATGAAATTGAAATTGAAAATGAATATGAAAATGATATTAATATTAAAAGAGATATTAAAAAAAAGAAAGAATATATAGGCGAATTGTTTTTAAAATTTTGGAACGAGTACCCCAGAAAGGTTGCAAAGGCAAAAGCGTTAAAGGCGTGGGAGAGTTTAAAACCAACAGACGAATTGTTTGAAAAAATTATGCAGGCATTGCGAACCCAGAAACAGAGTGAGCAATGGAGCAAGGATAAAGGACAATTTATACCACACCCAACCACTTGGCTAAATCAGCGGAGATGGGAGGACGAAACAGAGGTGATATACAGTGCAGCAGATAGGCAAAATTATGACAACGAATACGCAGGCACAGTTTGGGGCGGATAACAATACAAAAGTGCTTGAAGTATGCAAGGTATGTGGTAAAGCTGTCAAAATGGAATTGTGCGTTTTAGGGCATTCAAAAACGGTGGGTTGCAAATGTGACTGTGACGAGCAAAAACGAAAGCAAGAGGAACAGGAACGGAGAAAACAAGAGATTGAACACGAGCGCGGTTTAAATAAAAAATACAGCCTTATGGACAATAAAGCACGTTCGGCAACTTTTGAGAATTTGACTGTCACTGAGGAAAACAAAAAATACATAATGGCTGCTGAAAATTACTGCCGTCAATGGGAGCTTAACAAGAGGGAAAATAACGGACTTCTCTTTTACGGTAAGACAGGCAGAGGTAAGACAACAATAGCCTGTTGTATAGCTAACCGGTTGCTTGATATGGGCGTATCAGTTAAAGCTATGTCGGTAATTGATATGTTACAGCGTGTCAGAGATAGTTTTGACAGGTATGGAACGGACGGCGAAACAGAGCTTAAAGGCGAAATAAAGCGTGCCGACCTGCTTATACTTGACGACCTTGGTGCAGAGCATAAAACTGATTGGAGTTCGGCTCTTGTGTATGAAATTATTGACGCTCGGTATAGGAGCTGTAAGCCAACGATTATAACAACAAACTTGACAATTTCAGCATTACGTGAACACTTGACAGACAATAACGGAGTTGCAAGAGCTTATGACAGATTGGTTGAGATATTGTCATTGGTTGAGTTCAAGGGTACAAATTACAGACAAGCGATATCACAGGAAAAAAACTATAACTTTTTTGAAGGAGTGAAAGAATGAGTCTTTTAACAGAAATAGCTGACGCAGTGGAAAGCAAACTGAAAAAGTACCGTGACAGCGGATTTTCAGCGGATATGATAAACAAATTAACAGATATGCTCATATCTGAGGCAGTTACAGAAACAGTATTCAGCGAGGGAACTATAAAAAATCAAATAGGGCGGATAAATTATGGCTAAATCAAGACCTGGATATGCAACAAAGGGAAGCGAAATCATTAAGGCTATTCAAAAATTAACATACGGACACACTACTTGGGATATTTTTCAAGATTGGCTTGAGATGTCGGCTATTTTAATAAGCAATACAGTAGATTGGGGACAGCAAAAAAAGTGCGAGGAACGCTATATGGAGATTGTAAAGAAGTACAGCAAAGAAGAAATGGAACAGTTTACAAAAATGCTTGATTTACTGATTGAAGAAATGACACGACAAACAGAAATCAGTGGACCTTGCGACATACTCGGAGAGGTATTTCACGGATTGGAATTACATAACAAATATCACGGTCAATTCTTTACACCATTTCATATATGCGAATGTATGGGGCGAATGGTACTTGATGACAGCTTACACAAAACTATTGATGATAGAGGATATGTTTCACTTTGTGAGCCTTGTGTTGGCGCTGGTGGTATGGTAATAGGCTTTGCAAATGCTATGCAACAAGAAAAAATGAATTATCAACAGCAGCTGTGTGTAACTGCTTGTGACATTGATTTAAAATGTGTGCATATGGCATATTTGCAATTAAGTCTATACGGTATTCCGGCTGTAATCATTCACGGAAACTCGCTGACATTAGAGGAATGGTCAAGATGGTACACTCCGGCGTATATGATTGGAATGTGGCCGTTAAAAGAAAGACGAAACATACAAAATATAGCTAATGCTACAAAAGAAAAGACCGATATATCAACCGTAAACTCACAAGAGCTTGCAACTTACTATGAGTTTACTGAAGAAAATAACGGTCAATTATCATTATTCTGAAAGGAGTTAAAAATGAAAAAATCAACTACAAAACAAAATAATGCTGAGGAAATTATAACACAGTCCGCAGAGGAAATCAAGAACGAGGAAGAAAATACCCCTGAAATTGTTTTGATAGACATTGAGAAACTGCACCCGCACGAGGACAACCCTCGTAAGGACATAGGGGACGTATCAGAGCTTGCTGAAAGCATAAAGAAACACGGCATATTGCAGAATTTAACAGTCGTACCTGAAACAGGCTATTGGTACGGAGATTATACCGTTGTAATAGGGCATAGGCGTTTAGAAGGTTCAAAGTTGGCAGGGTTAAAGAAAGTACCTTGCGTTATACGTGAAATGACACCTAAAGAACAGATTGCGACAATGTTGCTTGAAAATATACAGAGGTCAGACCTTACCATTTACGAGCAGGCGCAGGGAATGCAGATGATGATTGACCTTGGCGAAACCGTAGAAAGTATTGCGGAGAAAACGGGCTTTTCTCAAACAACAGTACGGCGCAGGGTAAGAATTGCAACGCTTGACACCGACAAGGTAAAAGAAGCGCAGGGACGACAAATAAATATAACCGAATTTGACAAGCTATTTGAGGTAGAAGACGCAGATAAGCGGAACGAACTGCTTAACGAGATAGGAACATCAAATTTTGCTTGGTCTTTAAGAAGAGCTAAAGAAAATGAACAACAGAAAAAAAGTCAGTTAGAGGTAATAAAAGCACTCGGCGGAAAAGCAGATGAAATATCTAACAGCGATACAAAAGGGTTAAAATGGGTGGATTCAGCTAATTCAGCAGAGGATATTCCTGAATTTAAAGCAGGTGTTAATTATTATTACTCACTTGGCTATAACGGATACGTTTATATCTACCGAGATTATACAGAAGAGGAAAAAGCAGAAAATGATGAAACGGAGCAGAAAGAAAAAACAGAGCGAGCAGAAAGAGCTGAACGTAAAAGTAAGTTCGACGAACTATTTAAACAAGCATTTGATATGCGTATGGACTTTGTAAAAGGCTTAAACGATTTTAAAGGCAAAGAGGATATTATATACGAAATGGCAGGTAAAGCAGTATGTAAGCTAAATACAGCGTGGAAAGCAGAAATCAACGAAGATGTGTTTAATGCAGTTATGGATACATCAATAGAAACGCCGTTTTCGTTTGAAAGAATAAGCCAACAGACAGATTGGACAATGAAAACTTTATTTGCCATAGTGTACAGTGGTTTTGAGGACGAAGACGAAAATTGTTATACTTACGACTTTGAATATATGCAAAATTCAGAGCTTGACACGTTATATTATTATCTTGAAAAACTTGGCTATGAAAAGTCTGATGAAGAAAAGGCATTGCTTGACGGTACACACGATATGTACGAACATCAGGAAGAAAACGAAGAAGAAAACGAGGAGGAAGGCACAGAATGTTAAAATCATTGAGAAAATACATAATAGCAATCTTTATAATGCTGACAGCGGTTTTTACCGCGTCAGCACAGGCTATGACAGCTACATATATAGAATTGGGAGTACCGAATATAGACAGCTCATTTAAGAGCTATATGGACTACCGTTGTATCACAAATACATCAAGTCCACAGTATCGGTATATCAGCCGCTGGGGCTGGTCTGATTGGGACGGTTTTATGCGTTGTGACGCTGAACGTGATTTAGGCATTGAAAGTGATTATTATTTAATTGCAATGGGGTCATATTACGGGACAGAGATAGGTACAAAGTATCGTATTACAACGGATACAGGGAATGTATTTTACGGCGTTCTTGCCGATTGTAAAGCAAATTGCGATACCAATATCACACATCAATATTCCCATAACAATGATGTAATTGAATTTATTGTAGATAGCTCTTGCCTTGACAGAAATGTTAAACTGTTCGGCTCAGCTAATGTATATATGCCTTTGAATGGAAAAATAGTTTCAGTTGAAAAAATAATATTTTCAGAGGTGTAGGCAAGATGAAAAAACGGAGTTGCAGAATGACGGCTGAGGAAAAAACAGTACACGAATTTGCCGTTAAAATCAGAAAAATGACTGACAGACAAATATACGATTTTGTTAAGGAGTCTAATGCAAATAGTGATATATTAGAATTACTGTCTATGATTGAGAAAAAAGGTGTAAAAGGTGTAGGCATAACGACAATTCAGAAAATAAAGGACTTTGCAGTTCAGGAAGGTTTTTTAAACGAATAAGAAAGGAAAATCACATTATGAATATGGAAAATAATCAAGTTACAATTATCGGCAAAATAAAGAGCCAGCCTGTATTTCATCACGAAATATACGGAGAGAATATTTATGAATTAAAAGCAGAGGTTAAACGAATGAGTGGGGTTGCTGATGAAATCAATGTGAAAATTTCAGACCGCCTGCTTGACAAGGAATACGGTATAGGTGATGTGGTAAAGATTGAGGGTCAATATCGTTCTTACAATTCATTATCAAACGGCAAATACCACTTGGACCTACATATTTTTGCAGATTCGATATTCAGATATGACGGAGCAGAACAACAGGACTTTAACAGTATAAGTTTAACAGGTTTTATTTGCAAGAAACCCATATACCGAAAAACACCGCTCGGACGTGAAATATCCGACCTGCTCATTGCGGTAAACAGGGAATACAGTAAATCTGATTATATCCCAATAATCTTATGGGGACGCAATGCATTATATGCAAAAGGACTGAATGTAGGCGCTAAGATAAAAATTCAGGGACGCATACAGTCAAGGGAATATCAGAAAACGAACGAAAATGGCGAAGAAATTACGAAAACTGCCTATGAAGTATCAGGCAACACAATTGAAGTATTTGATGAAAATAACATATACACGGAGGAATAGAAATGAAAACCATATCCGAAAAAACAGAAATAGTTAATAGCTTTAATAGGAGATTAGAGGTTCTGGCTGAAAACTCACTTCAAGCAATTCAAAATAAAGATTTATTTGCTACAATTGTAAGAGCAGAAGAATTAAAAAAGATACAATTTCAAATGTGTGAGTTCTACTCTAAGGAAGTTCAAGAAGCACTTAATCCAATGTCTGATATGACAGTGTCGGCAGTTATAGCGGTTTTGAGAAATACATTAAACTTCTTAGAAAAATCACACCCGTCAGCTTTAGAAATGGCAGACAGTATACAGAAAAATACAGAGTGCAATTTTAGGGAAATATCATTTCAAGGAAGGAATAAAACAAATGAGAAATAAAGCAAAAATACCTGTTTGGGTAGTGATAATGACATTGATGATTGCGTGTGCGTGTATCTCTTCGGCTGTGACAACATACATTTCCAAAATTGCAGTACAGCAAGCAATATATGCAACCATTACAGGTGTCAAAACAGAAACGGGACAATATCCTGATTGGTTTACAGAATGGCTGAATAGAGTTTATATTAAAGAGCATACGGAGGAATAAACAATGAAAATAACATATGAATTATTACAGGAAAAAGGAGCTTGTACTGATGGGCTTGAGTGGTTTAAGGATAATTTTCCTGAGGGGTGTAAGCTATGTGAAGAAACCATTGCAAAGATAGATGACGCGCCGACAGAGTTTGTTTGGTGGTTCTATAACAACGTACAGCAGGATAAAAGACTATATAAGCTGTGCGGAGTGAATAGGTCTAACTGCGTGAATTGGTCTTACGGAGTGAATAGGTCTAACGGCGTGAATAGGTCTAACGGAGTGAATAGGTCTAACGGAGTGAGTTGGTCTTACGGAGTGAATAGGTCTAATGGCGTGAGTTGGTCTAATGGCGTGAGTTGGTCTAATGGCGTGAGTTGGTCTAACGGCGTGAATGAGTCTTACGGCGTGAATAGGTCTAACGGCGTGAATGGGTCTTACGGCGTGAATTGGTCTTACGGCATACTCAATTCATACGGTGTAGATAATGCCTTATTTCTTGCTGACAAACCGCGTACATATTCTATCTTTGGTAAAGAAGTGGACGAGCGTCGTTTTTGCAAAGTGCGAGATGAATTATACAATAAATTAAACGGTTGGAAACCGACATTTAATAATATAAAGGCACTGTATATAAAGAGCGGTAGTGACTGGAAGTTGACACCAATACAGGACGCAGAAGAATTAAGCATAAAAGACGCGTGGTCAGGTATGCCTATGGAGGCGGTTGAATATGTAAAATCACTACCTGAGTTTGACGCAGAGATGTTTACAAAGATTACAGGAATTGAGGTAGAATAATGGACTTAGAGCAAAAAGCATTTGACCGCTTGCAGCTCGGGGCGGAGATGTCAAAGCAGTATTATGACGCTCCGCTGATTATATGTTACAGCGGCGGCAAGGATAGTGATGTACTTGTGCAGCTTGCATTAAATAGCGGAATTGATTTTGAGGTATTACATAACCATACGACAGCGGACGCCCCTGAAACAGTACAGCATATACGTGATACGTTTAAATGTTTGGAGTTGCAAGGTATAAAATGCACGGTGGAATACCCTGTATATAAGGGCAAGCGTACATCAATGTGGGAGCTGATACCGCAAAAAATGATACCGCCTACAAGGTTAATGCGTTATTGTTGCTCAATCCTCAAAGAGCGAGGCGGTCAACACAGAGCGATTGCAACAGGTGTTCGGTGGGCTGAGAGCCGTGCAAGGTCAAAGAGAGGTATATATGAGGATATAAACCGAAATAAAGACAAGCGCATTATCCTTAACAATGATAATGACGATAAGCGTTTATTATTTGAGCGTTGCGAAAGACAGTCAGCGACCG
>CAJUFV010000043.1 GCA_910585795.1 uncultured Clostridia bacterium
GCCGATACAATGTCACACTGCTCAATGACGGTCGTATAATTATCCTTACAGCCATATGTAGAATACTTAATTTTAAAAATAAAATCCACGTATTTAAGCTTTATTAAAATATAATTGTCATACACTGTAATCTTATCAAGAAGCTCCCCATAAACGTTTTTAGAATACACTGTCTGATTTCTGAGGATATCCTCTATACTGTCTGCGTTTTCGGCATAATCATGTCCATTATATTGAGTATTTCTTTGATGTTCCAGTCTTGCGTTAATTTGTTCTATCTCTCTTTCATAACGCTCACTGAAACATTTCATTTCATCTTCACTGATTTTTTCCGCAAAATACCAGTCCAGCATACGCAGCCTTTTATTTTCGATATTTTCCGCCTGTTCTTTCAAATTCCTTATCATCTCTTCACGTTCTCCGCTTCCAAATGATATAATTTCAGCAGTTACTTCTTTCGCCGCACTGATGCATACATCCTCCAGCTGTTTTATAATGAAACACATACATTCTGTCAACGATTTATTATTAAGCATGCGCATATTACAGCCTGCTGTATTTCCACGGCTGTCGGTCTTCTTCCTTCCGTGTCTGACACGCTCATGGCATCCCCAAGCCATATATACACCGCTTTTCTTTTTACTTCTGCGTATTACAAAGCCCGTACCGCAATCACCACATGTAATCTTTCCTGAACACCAGTAACGGTTAGAATATTTTTTCTCTCCCACTTTTCCTGTGCTTCTCCGCTTCAGCTCCTCCTGCGTCCTATTCCACGTTGTACGGTCAATAATCGCTTCGTGATGATTCGGAATAAATATTTTTTCACCGCTATTAATTGTCTTTTTATGTGTAATATAATCACTTGTTATATATTTTTTTTGCATTAAATCCCCAACATATTTTTCATTACGCAGTATTCTTAAAATCATTGTACTGCTCCAAAAATCATTTTTTTGCTCGGGGGGTTTAATATTTTCCTCATACAGCTCTCGTGAAATTACGTGCGTTCCCTTTCCTTCATTCAAATACTTATTGAAAATATGCTTAATCACCTCAGCCTCACTTCTGTTCACCGTCAATATGCCGTTGCTTATATCATAGCCGAAAATACTGTTATTGCCGAATACAACACCGTTTTCCATAGCCCGCCTTTGTCCCCACTTTACACGTTCAGAGATTTTTCTGCTTTCCTCCTGGGCCACTGACGCCATTATAGAAAGTCGGAACTCGCCGTCATTATCACGCGTATCTATATTATCATTAATGAACAGTACTCCGACGTTATATTCTCTTAACATGCGTGTGTATTTGAGCGCGTCAACCGTATTTCGCGCAAATCTGCTAACCTCCTTTGTAAGAACAAGATCAATATGACCTAACCTGCAATTATCAATCATAGTCTTAAAGCCGGCGCGATTTTTCGTCTGAGTCCCCGTCACACCCTCATCAAAATATACTCCCGCATATTCCCACTCATTATGAGACCTTATATAGCTTTCAAAATATTCACGCTGATTTGCAAGTGAATTTATCTGGTCCTCCTTATCTGTAGAAACCCTAGCATACGCTGCCACTCTAAGCGTCATAATCATCACTGCTCATCATATGGCGGAATTGTTTTTCCATAATAATACCGCGCTTATACATATCTTTTATCATTCCTCGTCTTATACATGCTTTCAGCTTCATTGTTTGATATAATGTCATCTTAATCATAAAATCACCCAACATATATTTATTCAGATGTAAAAACATTTATTATAAACGATAGTATAAATAACGGATAATGCATCAATAGCCATACCGCTAATGCGGTTCCTACAGCAGAAGGTGCAATAGAAATCGCAATATCGGAAACACCGATTACAATTCACTCAAGCAAAAGTCTTGTTTTAGGTTACGGAAAAATCGGAAAAATTCTTTCCAAGGACCTTTACGGCATGGGCGCGCAGACATATGTCGAAGCGCGTAAATACGCCGACCTTGCAATGATTGAAGGTCATGGCTATGAACCTCTGCCTCTTGAAAAGCTTCAGGAGCATATACACGAATTTGATATAATATTTAATACTATACCCGCAATGATTTTAGATGAAAATATATTGAAAAAAGTCAAAAAAGACGCTTTAATAATTGACCTTGCCTCCAAACCCGGCGGGGTGGATTTTGAAGCCGCGAAAACATACGGTGTAAAAGTTATCTGGGCGCTGTCTCTGCCGCCAAATGCAATATGATGACACAAAAGAGATGCCCGTATGGGCATCCCCTATATATTGTTATTTTTTCAAAATCCTCATTGCGTTTAACACTGCAATAATCATAACTCCTACATCTCCAAACACAGCAACCCACATTCCCGTAATACCAAGAGCGCCCAAAGCAAGAAATATCAGCTTTATACCAAGGGCAAAAACTATGTTCTGCGTAACAATTCGCTTTGTGCGACGCGCGATTTTTATTGCATCTCCTATTTTTGATATCTCGTCAGTCATAAGAACTACATCCGCCGCCTCAATAGCCGCGTCGGAACCAAATCCGCCCATAGCAATTCCTATATCCGCACGGGCAAGCACAGGCGCGTCATTTATACCATCACCTACAAACGCAATTTTTTTGCCGTTTACACTGTCAAGCTGTTCAAGCTGTTTCACCTTCTGGTCAGGCAACAGCTCCGCATAATATTCATCAATACCAGTTTCATCCGCAACGGCAGATGCAATCTGTCTGTCATCACCCGTAAGCATCACTGTTTTATTTACTCCAAGCGATTTTAAATAAGCTATCGACTCTTTGCTATCATCTTTAATCATATCCGAAATAACAATACAGCCCGCGTATTTTTTATTTACTCCCACATATACTTTGGTGCCAAACTCCTCACATCGCTCATATGTGATTTCCAGCGCTTTCATTAATTTTTCATTGCCAACAGCAATCTCTGTGTCATCATCTGTCACAGCTATACCATGGCCTGAAATTTCCTTATAATCTTTCAGCGAGGAATTGTCAATTTTTTCTCCAAACGCTTTCTCGATTGAACGCGCAATAGGATGATTTGAGAAGCTCTCCGCTTTAGCCGCATACTCTAGAATATTATTTTCTGAAAAACTGTCTGTCGTTATAATCCTGCTTACTTCAAACACTCCCCGGGTCAGGGTTCCTGTCTTATCAAACACAATAGTATCAACCTTATTCAACGCTTCAAGATAATTACTTCCCTTAACCAGTACCCCCTGTCTGGACGCCCTTCCTATACCTCCGAAAAAAGTCAAAGGAATTGAAATAACCAATGCGCACGGACATGAAATTACAAGGAACACAAAGCCTCGTCTTACCCATTCTGACCATTCTTCTCCGAAAACAATCGGCGGAATAATTGCCAGTATTGCCGCTAACATAACCACCACAGGAGTGTAATAACGGGCAAATTTCGTAATAAAATTCTCCGCCGGAGCTTTCCTTGACGCGGCATTTTCCACAAGGTCAATAATTTTTGAAACAGTCGAATCATTAAATTCTTTTGTCACCTCAATCTTAAGTACACCGCTTCCGTTGATACAGCCTGATAAAACAGCATCTCCCTGTTTAACGCTTTTAGGCACCGATTCTCCTGTAAGCGCGCTTGTATCCAGCATTGACTCACCCTCTGTAACCACTCCGTCAAGCGGCAGCTTTTCTCCCGGTTTTACAACAATTATTTCACCCACACACACTTCTTCCGGCAAAACAGTCAATATATGTCCGTTTCTCTGTACATTCGCGCTTTCAGGACAAATATCCATTAATGCCGATATTGAACTGCGGGAACGCTTCACTGCCATATCCTGAAAAAATTCACCAATCTGATAAAACAGCATTACCGCTACCGCTTCGGGATATTCACCTATTACAAAAGCTCCGACTGTAGATACCGTCATAAGGAAATTCTCATCAAAAACTCTTCCTTTTAATATATTTTTCACTGCTCTGATAACAACACCGCCGCCAAGTATACTATAAGCTATAACAAGAACCGCAAATACTATATATTTATTCAAGCTTGTAAAATGCATTAATATAAGTCCCGTAACATATATCAGCGTCCCTATGACAAGATGTATTATTTCACTTTTTACACCATTATCCTTATTATTTGCTTTCATCTGCATCTCATACTTTGAAACCTTCACATCCGGCTCGTGAATATGAACTATTCTCTCCACCACAGCAAATATATCTCCTGAATAATTTTCATCCGTTTCTATAGTAAGCGTTTGATTTATAAGATTTACAGCAGATGACACTACTCCATCCACTCTTCCCGTATCCTTCTCTATTTCCGCGCTGCAATGCGGACAATCAAGTCCCTTTAATAAAAAAACCTCTTTCATAAATATCCCCTTCCGGCGTTGCATTAATATTAACAAATGAACATATGTTCATTTGTTAA
>CAJUFV010000044.1 GCA_910585795.1 uncultured Clostridia bacterium
AGGCTGATGAAAGCTGCCTAAAATATTCTTGCTGTCCATAAAATCAATACCCGTTTTTCCTCCTACAGAGCTGTCTGACTGAGACAAAAGAGTAGTTGGTATTTGAACAAAATTTATCCCCCTCATAAAAATGGCCGCGGCAAAGCCAGCCATATCACCAACAACACCGCCGCCAAGCGCTACAATCATACTGCCCCTGTCCATTTCATGCCCGATACATGCCCCGCATATACCAAGAACAGTATCCATCCTCTTATTTTCTTCTCCTGCCTCAAAAGAGTATATCTTACTGTCATATCCGTTTAAAGCAAGCAGTTTGTTCACTTCTCCGGCATACAAAGGCTCAACATTACTGTCAGTTACAATAAGCAATTTTTTCGGAGCATTAATATATGCCATTGCCTCCGGTAAACCATTAAAGCTATCAGAAAACAATATATTATATGAATTATCTCCAAGATTTACATGCAATTTTTCCACTATACTTTCCTTCTTTATAATTAGATTATAATTGCAGAGACGGTACGGCATTAAGTGTCATATCGGCTCTTTTGCCCGCACGATATTCATAATATCCCGCGCTGGCTATCATTACGGCATTATCCGTACAAAGCACAGGCTCCGGATATATTACCTGTATACCGTTTTTATTGGCCATGCTTGTCATTTTTTTACGCAAAACACTGTTTGCGGCCACTCCTCCGGCAAGCGCTATTATTTTGCTGTTCCTTATCTGCGCCGCCTCTATTGTATGTTCACACAGCACATCTGTCACCGCTGCCTGAAAACTAGCCGCAATATCAGCCTTATCATAATTCTCGCCATTTTGTTCAAGCTTATGCAGATAATTTATAACCGCGGTTTTTACGCCGCTAAAAGAAAAATCAAGAGAATTTTTATCCATCCTCACTCTTGGGAAATTTACTGCTTCAGGATTTCCCTCTTTAGCCAGCTTATCTATAAGAGGTCCTCCGGGATAACCTAGACCTAATACTCTCGAAATTTTGTCAAAGGCTTCTCCAGCGGCGTCATCACGTGTTCTTCCCATTATTTCAAAACTTGTATAATTATTAACACTCACAATATGACTGTGCCCTCCAGAAGCAACAAGACATACAAACGGAGGCTCCAAATTTTTATGCGCCACAAAATTTGCCATTATATGCCCCTTTATATGATGTACCGGAACAAGCGGCTTACTAAGCGCAAAGGACAGCGCCTTTGCCGCGGATACACCTACAAGCAGCGCTCCTACAAGTCCCGGCCCATAAGTCACAGCTATAGCGTCAATATCACCAAAGGTTATATTCGCTTCAGCAAGAGCTTCGTCTATAACGGCATCTATTACTTCTATATGACGTCTCGAAGCCACTTCAGGTACAACACCGCCAAATTTTTTATGTAACGCTATTTGCGTATTTATAACATTTGACAAAACTTCTCTGCCGTTACTCACAACTGCCGCGGCAGTCTCATCACATGAGCTTTCTATTCCAAGTATAAGCACTTTATCACTCCTTATTCTCAGTAAAGGTTTTCGTCATAATCCACGCGTCCTCACCATTATCACTGTAATAACGCTTTCTTTCACCTATTATATCAAAACCATACTTTTTATACAAGCCCTGGGCTGCTTCATTGCTTTTTCTCACTTCCAGAGTAAGCAAACTAAGTTTTTTTGCATATGCCGACTTTATCATTTTTGATATAAGCGCGCTGCCCACGCCTTTTCTTCTGTATTCAGGCAGTACAGCAACATTTGTTATGCCGCCTTCCCCCGCAACATTCCAATAACCCGCATATCCTACGCACATATTATTTTCTTTCGCTATAAAATATACCGCAAGTTTATTTTCCGCTTCTTCCATGAAAGATTTCTCTGACCATGGAACAGCAAAACATTTTTTATCCATCTTTGCCAAGTCACCCACATCCTCAGGCTTCATGGGAACAATTTTAATATTCATCTTAATCATTACTTTTTACATCTGATATTTTCTCAGCCACATCAACAAGCGCGTCATAAATTTCACAGGCGCACTCATCATATTCATCTAAATCACCGCCATATGGGTCTGAAATATCCCCGCTTGAGCCTGAAAACTCAAGCAGTGTATACACATTTCCGCCCGATGTGAGTTCAAGTATCTGCTTATGTGCCGCTGTCATTGTTAAAATAATATCGCTTTGCTTTATAATATCTTCACTAACAGGCTTAGTTCTATGCTGTGAAAGGTCTATATTATACTTTTCAAGCGCCTTAACCGCATTATCACTTGCCCTCTGACCTTCCTCAGCAAATATCCCTGCTGATTCTATACGTACATCTAAATCATTCTCTGCTGCTATTTTATTCATTATAGCCGACGCCATTGCACTGCGGCATGTATTTCCCGTGCAAACAAACAGTATATTCATAGTACCTCTTAAACTCCTTTAAACCATTATTTTTTGTTCTGTAC
>CAJUFV010000045.1 GCA_910585795.1 uncultured Clostridia bacterium
ATATGAAGTATTTGGTAGGAATAGATATAGGTACATCTGCTACAAAAACGGTTATGTTTGATGAAAATTTTAATGTTGTGGCATTATCCTCTCAAGAATATACTATGTATCAGCCGTATAATGGCTGGGCGGAGCAAAAGCCTGAAGACTGGCGTGACGCGGCGATTAATACATTGAACAGTGTTATGTTAAAATCAAAGGTGAGTGCTGAGGATGTGGCAGGAATAGGACTTTCCGGTCAGATGCATGGCCTTGTTATGCTTGATGAGAATGGAGAAGTACTTCGGCCGTCAATTATTTGGTGCGACCAGAGGACGCAGAAACAGTGTGATGAAATTACCGAAAAAATAGGCAAGGAGCGTTTAATTGAAATAACTGCAAATCCTGCCCTTACAGGCTTTACAGCCTCTAAGATTTTATGGGTACGTGAAAATGAGCCTGAAATTTATGCAAAATGCAGACATATTCTACTGCCTAAAGATTATATACGTTACATATTAACAGGTGAATTTGCAACAGAGGTGTCAGACGCAAGCGGTATGCAGCTTATGGATATTCCTAATCGTTGCTGGTCCGATGAAATTCTTGAGCGGTTGGAGATAGATAAAGCTCTTTTGCCAAAGCTATATGAATCGCCTGAGATTACAGGAACTATAACCGAAAATATAGCAGAAAAAACAGGCTTATCTGTTAAAACCGTGGTAGTAGGCGGAGCTGGGGATAATGCGGCGGCGGCAGTCGGTACGGGAGTGGTAAGTGATGGAAAAGCATTCACTACAATCGGGACAAGCGGCGTTGTGTTTGCGCATACAAGTCAGGTTTCAATTGACCCAAAGGGACGGGTTCATACGTTTTGCTGTGCTGTGCCGAATTGCTGGCATATTATGGGAGTGACTCAGGCGGCAGGTTTATCTCTGAAATGGTTTAGAGATAATTTCTGCGGAGATTTTATAGAAAGAGCGAAAAAGGAGAGTGTAGACCCGTATTATCTTATGGATAAGGCAGCTGATACAATTCCTGTAGGCAGTAATCGGCTTATATATTTACCGTATCTTATGGGGGAGAGGACACCTCATCTTGACTCAGATTGCAGAGGCGTTTTTTTTGGGCTGTCGGCAATTCATACAAAAGCAGATATGATACGCTCTGTAATGGAAGGAGTGGCGTATTCTCTCAAGAACTGCAACGATATTTTAAATGAGATGGGTGCGGGAATTAATGAAATGATGGCATGCGGAGGCGGCGGTACAAGTGCGTTATGGCGGCAAATGCTTGCGGATTTATATGAATGTGATGTTAAAACTTTATCGTCAAAGGAGGGGCCCGCTCTTGGAGCTGCTATTTTGGCCGCGGTAGGCGCGGGACTATATAAGAATGTACCAACAGCGTGTAATAAAGCGGTTAAAATTGACAAAATATGCGTTCCTGATAAAACAAATTCTGAATCATATAAACAGTTTTACTATATTTATAATTCGTTGTATACGCATTTGAAAAATGATTTTAAAGAATTATCAAAATAAATAAAATTTTAAATTGTATTTATATATGACTCAGTATAGTGTTGAAGAGAATTTGATGAAAAATAAGACTTCAAATAGAAGTCTTATTTTTCTGTATTAATCTAGAGTCTTTAAGACAAATGAAGTTTCAATTTTAAGGCTGTTAATAAAATTATGAAAGGCTTTAAATATCTATAATTGTTTCTTCGCTTTTTATCAGCTTATCGAAAATTTTCAATTCATCACTTGAAAGTTTGTTCTTTAGAATTCTATAATATTGATTTACATGATTTTTTTGCGTGTAAATATTACAGCGTTTTTTTGTCTATTGTAAGTAAGTGAAAGTCATCGCAATTAAATTTGTCTATGATGTCCATTTTTCTCAAGCCTCTTTCCTTTGTAATATTGGCGTATAAAAAAACACACTGCCGGAGCAGTGCGTAAAAAACATACTACAGTTTTTGTTGCAAAACTTAAACTAACATTAAAATAAACAAAGCATGTTAAATAGAGTATGTATTTTTGGCAATTAAAAAATACATTTAAATATTTTACATTATATGATTTTATGTGACATGATAATTTATAGAATGAGATTCTGTGTTTTACAAGTATTAATACAAAAACTAGCTGCCCCCGAGGACAGCTAGTTTAATATTCAATTAGTTCTGTTCAGCTAATTTTACAAGATGTGCGTATTTTTCTTCTGCGTTTTTCTTAGCCTTCGCAAATAGTTCCTTTGCTCTTTCAGGATTGGAGCGGGCAAGCGAATTATAACGAACCTCACCCATAATAAATTCCTCATAATCCATAGTTGGAGCTTTTGAATCAAGCTGGAATGGATTTTTACCTTCAAGAGCAAGTCTTGGGTCAAATCTGAACAAATGCCAGTAACCAGCTTGTACAGCTTTCTTTTCCTCTGTCTGAGCGATGCTCATACCGCCTTTAATACCATGGTTAATACACGGAGCGTAAGCTATAATAAGTGAAGGCCCATTGTAGCTTTCAGCCTCTATTACAGCTTTAAGAAGCTGATTCTGGTCAGCGCCCTGTGCAACCTGCGCTACATACACATAGCCATAGCTCATAGCAATTGAGGCGAGGTCTTTTTTCTTAACTTCTTTACCTGCGGCCGCGAATTGTGCAATTGCGCCTGTAGGTGTAGCCTTTGATGACTGACCGCCTGTGTTCGAATATACTTCAGTATCAAATACAAGTATATTTACATCTTCGCCTGAAGCAAGAACGTGGTCAACACCGCCAAAGCCAATATCGTATGCCCATCCGTCGCCGCCAAATATCCAGCAGGATTTCTTTGTAAGATATTCCTTATCGGCAAGTACGTCCTTCGCTTCCTGTGAATTGATATTTTCTATTGCTTTGAGCAATTCATCTACAGCAATCTTGTTTGCGGTAGCATCATTCTTTGTTTCAATAAATTTATCAATAGCAGGTTTTGCGCTGGCATTTTCTTCCGCAATTTTTTCTAGTTTTACAATATTTGCGTTTCTAAGTGTATCCTGAGCTACAAACATACCGAGTCCGTATTCCGCATTATCCTCAAACAGTGAGTTTGCCCATGCAGGACCGTGTCCTTTTGAGTTTACTGTATACGGTGTTGATGGAGAAGAACCACCCCAGATTGATGAACAGCCTGTCGCGTTTGCGATATACATTCTGTCACCAAACAGCTGTGTAACAAGTTTTGCGTAAGGCGTCTCTCCGCAGCCGGCACATGCGCCCGAGAACTCAAGATAAGGCATTCTGAACTGACTGCCCTTAACTGTGGAAGCTTTAAATTTATCAAGAACCTCCTGTTTTTCAGCAAGAGTTACAAGATAATCATACTTTGGCTGTTCGTCCAGCTGTTCTTCAAGAGGTGTCATAACAAGAGCAGGGTCTTTTTTGCCTGCGTTATTGACAGGGCAAACATTAGCGCAGCTTCCGCAGCCGGTACAGTCAAGTACTGTAATTGCCATTGCATAGTATAATCCGTCAAGCTGCATTGCGTTAGCATATTTAATGCCCACTGGAGCGTTATCAAGCTCCTCCTTTGTAAGAACAACAGGACGGATACAAGCATGCGGACATACGTATGAACAGTTTCCGCACTGGATACATGTTTCATTATTCCATACCGGAACATCTATAGCGATACCTCTCTTTTCAAAAGCTGATGAACCCAGAGGAACTTCACCTGTCTGATAAGGCTCAAAGGTAGAAACAGGCAGTTGCATTCCGCGGAACTGGTTGATTGGAACAAGTACATTGTTAACATAGTCAGTGAGTTTTCCATCACCGTGGAATTTAACTGATAAATCTTCAGGCACAGCGTTTTTCCAGCTTTCAGGAACTTCAACCTTAACTATCTGCTGAGTGCCAGCATCAATAGCATTGTGATTCATTTTAACTATAGCGTCGCCCTTTTTTGAGTATGAGGCAGTAGCCGCGTCCTTCATATACTGAATAGCATCCGCCTCGGGAAGGATGTTTGACAGTTTGAAGAAAGCTGACTGCAATACAGTGTTTATCCTGCTGCCAAGGCCGATTTCTTTACCAATTTTCACACCGTCAATTGTATAGAACTGAATATTGTTATCAGCAATATATTTCTTAACCTGTCCAGGAAGATGCTCCTCAAGCTCTGCCGCATTCCACGAACAGTTTAAAAGAAATACTCCGCCTGGCTTTATATCTGATACCATATCATACTGTCTTATATATGATGCCTTATGACATGCAACAAAGTCAGCCTTATTGATAAGGTATGTAGACGTGATTTTTGGATTACCGAAACGAAGATGTGAGCAGGTAAGACCGCCCGACTTCTTTGAGTCATAGTCAAAATACGCCTGTACATTCATATCTGTATGGTCACCGATAATTTTTACCGAATTCTTATTCGCACCTACAGTACCGTCCGCGCCAAGGCCCCAGAATTTACAGCTTGTAATACCTTCAGGAGTTGTGTCCGGATTTTCGTCAATCGGAAGTGAAAGATTTGTGACATCATCATTGATACCGATTGTAAATCTCTTTTTGTCTGTATTTTTATATACAGCAATAATTTGTGCCGGAGTTGTGTCCTTTGAGCCAAGACCATAACGTCCTGAATAAACTGGAATATCCGAGAATTGGGTGTCACGCAGTGCGGCAACCACATCAAGATAGAGAGGCTCTCCGATTGAGCCTGGTTCCTTTGTTCTGTCAAGAACACTGATTTTTTTGACTGTTGACGGAATAACTTCAGCAAAATGTTTAATTGAAAATGGTCTGTATAACCTTACTTTTACAAGACCAACCTTACGTCCGTTTGCGTTCAGATAATCAATAGTTTCTGCTATTGTGTCGCAGACACTGCCCATTGCAACGATAATTTCTTCTGCGTCAGGCGCACCATAGTAGTTAAACAGCTTATAATCAGAACCGATTTTTTCGTTTACCTTATCCATATATTCCTGAACAACATCAGGGATAGCGTCATAAGCTTTATTTGACGCCTCTCTTGACTGGAAGAACACATCTGGATTTTGAGCTGTACCTCTTTGTGCGGGATGCTCAGGATTAAGAGCTTTACGTCTGAAATCATTAAGAGCGTCCCAGTCAAGCATGTCCGCAAGGTCAGAATAATCCCAGCATGCAACTTTCTGATATTCGTGAGAGGTTCTGAAACCATCGAAGAAATGGATAAACGGAATCTTACCTTTAATAGTAGAAAGATGTGCTACTGCGCCTAAATCCATTGCTTCCTGCGGATTAGTAGAAGCAAGCATAGCAAAGCCTGTTTGACGGCATGCCATAACGTCTTGGTGGTCTCCGAAAATTGACAGCGCATGCGAAGCCAAGGCTCTTGCGGATACGTTAAATACGCAGGGAAGCTGTTCGCCGGCAATTTTATACATATTCGGAATCATAAGCAAAAGGCCTTGAGAAGCTGTATAAGTGGTTGTAAGAGCTCCTGCTGTAAGAGAACCGTGTACTGTGCCGGCCGCTCCTGCTTCGGACTGCATTTCTACAACTTTAACAGTACGTCCGAAAATATTTGTTTGTCCGGCAGCAGACCATTTATCAGTCACTTCTGCCATTGTCGATGATGGTGTGATAGGATAGATAGCGGCAACGTCCGTAAACGCATATGAAGCGTAAGCG
>CAJUFV010000046.1 GCA_910585795.1 uncultured Clostridia bacterium
ATATTACTTCAGTTATTTATGAAAATTTAAGGAGGAATAAAAATGTACAGTGATGTAGTAAAAAAAGGTCTTGAAAAGACCCCGCACCGTTCGCTTTTTAAAGCGTCCGGCTTTACTGATGAGGAAATTAACCGTCCTCTTATAGGCGTGGTAAGCGCGAAAAACGAAGTTATCCCTGGTCATATACACCTTGATAAAATTGCCGAGGCTGTTAAAACAGGCGTAAAAATTGCCGGAGGAACACCAATTGAATTTCCGGCAATCGGAGTATGCGATGGTATAGCAATGGGACACAAGGGTATGAAATATTCTCTTGCTACACGTGAGCTTATCGCCGACTCAATTGAGTCAATGACTATTGCGCATGGCTTTGACGCGCTTGTACTTATACCTAATTGTGACAAAATTGTACCAGGTATGCTTATCGCGGCGGCAAGACTTAATATTCCGGCAATTGTTGTTTCAGGCGGTCCTATGCTTTCAATAAGCTATAAAGGTAAATTCCGTGATTTAAATACTACTTTTGAAGCTGTCGGAGCATTTAAAGCAGGCACAATAGATGAGGATGAGCTTCTTAGTCTTGAAAATGCTGCATGTCCGTCCTGCGGTTCATGCTCAGGTATGTTTACCGCAAATTCAATGAACTGTCTTTCCGAAGTGCTTGGTATGGCTCTCCCAGGAAACGGCACAATTCCAGCAGTTTATTCGGAAAGAATACGTCTTGCTAAACAGGCCGGTATGAAAATTATGGAGCTTCTGGAAAAGAACATACGTCCTCGCGACATTATAACTCCCGATTCTATCTATAACGCATTGCGCGTAGATATGGCACTTGGCTGTTCAACCAACTCAATGCTTCACCTTCCAGCAATAGCCTACGAAGCAAAAGCTTCTATTACTCTTGACTACGCAAATGAAATAAGTAAGGAAACACCTAATTTATGTCATCTTGCTCCCGCAGGCGAGCACCATGTTCAGGATTTATATGCGGCAGGCGGTGTACAAGCATTAATGAACGAGCTTACAAAGAAAAATCTACTTAAGCTTGACACAATTACGTCTACAGGAAAAACACTTGGTGAAAATATTAAAAACTGTCCTGTTCTTGATTATAATGTAATCCGTCCGATAGATAATCCATACAGCAAAACAGGTGGTATTGCCGTATTAAAAGGTAATCTTGCTCCTGACGGTTCCGTTGTAAAAAGAAGCGCTGTAGCTAAGGAAATGCTTCAGCATGAAGGACCTGCTAAGGTATTTAACAGTGAAGAAGAGGCAATTGAAGCAATTTATACAGGCAAAATTGTGAAAGGTGATGTTGTGGTTATACGTTATGAAGGTCCTAAGGGTGGACCTGGTATGCGTGAAATGCTTTCCCCAACCTCCGCTATCTGCGGCATGGGACTTGACAAAGATGTTGCACTTATTACCGATGGACGTTTCAGCGGCGCTACACGCGGTGCGGCAATCGGTCATGTATCACCTGAAGCCGTAGAGGGAGGACCTATCGCATTTGTACAAGATGGCGATATTATTTCAATTGATATTGATAATTGTCAGATTAATATTAAAATCAGTGATGAAGAAATGGAAAAACGTAAGGAAAACTGGACTCCTAATGAACCAAAAATTAAAACAGGATATTTAAGAAGATATTCAAAATTTGTATCATCCGCTATTAAGGGCGCTGTAATGCTGGATGATTAATAAATATAATATTTAAAAAATATACACTTCTGTATTCAAAAATTATCAGAGGTGTATATTTTTATAAATAAAGTGAATAAGTCCGGTATTATACCGGACTTATTCACAAGCAGGTTAATTCTATCTAAAACTTAAAATCTATTTAATTATTTATTATCTGTATCAGAAAAAGTTAACTCAATTGTACCATGAGCAGCTCCTTCTTCATCAACTTCAATATTTGCTTTAGCTTCAATTATTTCTGTAAAATACTCAAACGGAACATATGTTAAATCATCACTCTTTATTTCAGGAGCAACAGAAAGTTCCTGAGGCATCATTCTGCCTTTTACATAAGAATTCTCACCAACTTTAAGGCTATATATTCCGCTATTAAGCATAATAGCCTTCAATTCTCCATCCCATTCAACTGTAAAGCCTAAGCTTTCAGCAATTTCTCTTAAAGGAACCATAAGAACATTTTCTGATTTAGTATATACATTTTCAATAGATTTGTCACCTATTTTAATTGATTTCACATCATTAAAATTAACTTTTTTATCATCAGAAGGAGCTTCTGTAGCTTCCGGAGCCTCTGTAGGAGCAGGTGTAACATCTGCTTCATTCTTAGCGGCTTCCATATTATTAATAGCCATTTCATTTTCGCCTAAAACAATTACTTTAACCGGATTTGTCTGAGCAGGAATACTTCTTGTTTCAATATTGTAAACTACAACAAGGTCTTTTTTATCAAGGTCATTCACGTCAACCTTCTTGCCTTCTCTGTCAACAATTTCAGTATCATCTGCAATATTTAATGCAAGAGTATTAGCTAAATTTACAAGCTTACCTGTTTCATCTTTTACATATGTATCAACATTTACATTGTTAAGCTTTTCAGTTTCATCCTCAACAACAATCACATCTGCGCTGTACTGCGGAGGAAGAATAAGCGGAGCAGGACTATATGCATTTGAAAATACTGTTATTTTATCTCCAACCTTTATATCCTTAAGAGCTTTTACATCTCCATTTGCATAACCCAATACAATAGTATTGTCTGTAAATGTATAATTAATTGTGTTTTCAGGATTTTCTTTGTCCTCTTCATTAATAGTTGTCGAAATTACATTATCTTTATCTCTTATTTCTGTAACTGTTACAATCTTTGACACATAGCTTGGCATTGAAACAGGAGCATCTACAGGTGTATCACCTGATATAAGCATTACATCTCCTTGAATTCTATCCTCAAACGGTGTGTCTGGCTGAGCAGGTACATTCATAATTTCATCTGCTGTGGGTTCAATAGTCGCAGCAGGAATTTCATCTGCTAATACAGCAGCTCCTGAAGCAAGTATTGAAATAGTTGTCATTAAAACAATTAGATTTTTTTTCATTTTTATTTTCTCCTTTTTCCTTGTTTGTAAT
>CAJUFV010000047.1 GCA_910585795.1 uncultured Clostridia bacterium
CGGAATATTGATTTATCGGTATTTTGATTAGTCTGCTCCGCTTTGAAATCTATCCGTATGTATTCCTTCGTGGTTACGGATATATTTTTTTCGCCTGTTATGCCTGTGACATAATCAATACCGTCTTTACTTCCCATCTGCATTTTTACAAAATGCGGACCGTTGATGTCCCATACATCGCCGTCTATGCCTGTTATGATTTCCGCTTCACAGTCAAAATCAGCTGAAAAAGTATATTTCATAGCTATATTATGCTGACGCGCTATACTTGCAAATCTCTCGCATATTACCGTAATATTTCCCTGCTCCGTCCGCCAGCGTGTAACGCGGCAATGCAAGCCGTATCTGAAATCAAGCTCCTGCTGATGAAATTTGGGCTTTTCGTCGGGCAAAGCGTATGTTTTACCATTGACTTTTACATATGTATAAAGCGGATTTGGAGCGTTTACCGACTCACGCCACGAATTTCCCGCACGGTCATAAATACCTGCCAGATTAACGGCACACATTTGCTTTTTTGTATATTCTTCAAGCGTTCCGCGTATGCCGAAATAGCCGTTTCCAATAAGGAATCGATTACCATTCCATGATATATTTTCCTTGTCAAATTCACTTTCCGTCAATATAAGTTCCGTCATAATTATCTCCCGAACATTGCAATTATTTTATACAAGCTGTCAACTGACGATACAGATATATCAGCCATTTTATTATGCTCCGCTTCACCAACCGCAACGGCGTACATTCCGCCTGCCTTTGCCGCCTCAATTCCCGCGTCAGAGTCCTCTATTACTGCACACTCAGATGGTGATATGCCTATCTTTTCCGCCGCTATAAGAAACACTTCAGGGTCAGGCTTTGATTTTTGAGTATCAAGACCACAACTCACCGCATCAAATTTATGCGCTAAATTTGTTTTGGTTAAAATCAGCGGAGTGTTTTTACTTGCAGAACCAACGGCTATTTTAACACCTTTACCGCGCAGATATGCAATAAAATTATTAACACCTTCAAGCACATCTAACGGCGAAAGGGATGAAAGGGATTTTACATACATATCGTTTTTCTTCTCCGCAAGCGCTGTCTTTTCTTCATAGCTGAATTTTCTGTCTGTTTTTTCAAGCACCACTTCAAGCGACGCCATGCGGCTTACTCCGCGCTGACGGGCATTGTCTGCCTTTGTAAAGCCTGTTATTCCAAGTTCATCCGCTAACTGTTTCCAAGCCTGAAAATGCAGTTCGTCGGTTGTTACCAGAACTCCGTCAAGGTCAAATATTACAGCTTTAATCATACTAATTCTCCCTATTTATATTCTCTTTAAGATTTCTTTGTTTTCAACCAATTCATAAAAATAAGGACGCTCTTTGGTTGTTTCATTAGGATAATGCAATGCCATCAGTTTTTTTCCGTCAAATGTGTTAAACACCATAGCGTGACCTCCGTCAGTTTCAAATAACGGCTCTTTTTCATGCACCCACTTACCATCTATCTCATCGTTTAAAGAATAAGCGATACCAACTGCATATCCTTTACTGCCAAAGCTCGACCAAAGCATAGCAAGCCTGCCTGAAGAAAGGCGCAGTAAATACGGACCGTCTGTAACATATATTTTACCGTCATTCGCCACAGTCCACGGAGCTTCAGAGGCTCTGATAAGCGTAAATGGTTTCCCAACAGCACGCGACAAATCAGGAGCAAGTTCTACGGCGCAAATCTGTCCGTCTGTTATCTGCACCCATTCATGCGAAAATACCATATAAGGAGTACCCTTTTTATCAATGTACAATGTACCGTCCAATGCCTCCCATTCCTTAGGTGTAATACGCTCTGAATACGGCTTGAAGCTGCCGTCCGGAGCGTTGGCCTTCAATATGAATGTTCCTCTGCGCTCAATATCGCTTTTTAAAGATACAAACATATAGAACGCTCCGTTATATTCATATACCTCCGGCGCCCAAAAATCTCTTGTAGCCCAGAAATCGTCGGGACGGCGGAAAACCTCCGCCGGTCCCGTCCAGTCCTCAAGATTTTCTGACACGTAAACATCAAGCCCTGTCGCTTTATCCGCCCAGCTCTCCGGACCGCGCGTTCCGTACATATAGTATTTACCTTTATACGGTAAAACAAATGGGTCTCTTATATATATTTCTGATTTTTTCATAGACATTTCCCTTACTTAATATACTATCTGTTATACACAACAAACGAAATCGGATTTCCGCCCCAATTTGTATGTGCTACAATAGTTGAACAGTTGTTTCCTGCCATTTTATATGTCAGTATATCGCCCTCTGTTCCTGTTCTTATCGGTTCTCTCCTATTACCCGGGTCATAAACAAGAATTTTTACATCCGATAAATTATATACTTCATCAAAATCCGCGCCGCTTTCATAACCGCAGCGAAGTACACTGCCTATCTTATCACTTGCGTAAGAAGTTACAATTCTTGTAGACGCGTTTATATCCGAATCTATTCTTCTTGTATCTTCACTGTAATCATATACTGCAATGGCTTTCTGTATATTGTCGCTGTGCGAAAATTCCACCTGAATTAAGTCGCCCTCGCCTATACCGTTTGCCTCACAGGAAAAATCGGTTTCACAAGTCAGTTCAACCTCCGTAAGTCCCTGATAGCCTTTTATAACATCGCACATTTCGTCATCGCTGTTAATGCCCGTAGAAATCTCAGATATAAGTATACAAGCGCTGTCCTGTGATATTCCATTCCAATTATATCCTCTTATAAGAACAATTTCATCAACTCCGTTATTATCATCACCAACCTTATAAGTACTGCACATATAATATTGGTCGTTTCCTAAATTGTTCTTATTTTTAATCATATAATCATAATCGTCCGCATCGTCTTCTTCAAGAACTGAGGGGACTGCAAAGATTTTTGAGCTGTCGTCAAGAAGTATTGTATATCCCAATTTGCCCGTATACTTATACATTCTTGACGCCTCTTTATGAAATACACGAAGAGTTGTCTGAGAATTTTCCTTTGCACCTACTTTTACAGTATCAATACTTGTAATTTCACCATCGGCGTTTTGTTTATAACATATAATTTGTCTCTTTATCTTTCCGCCTTCACTGAGTTGGTTTTTTAATTCACCGTCCGCTACTCTATCACCGTCAATTTTTACTTTTGATGATGTCTTATATGTATCTATTTTACCGTTTGAATCCATCATTTTTATATAAAAATCTTCACCGTTCTCAGCATAGTATGCCGACAGCAAATAAGCAAAAGTGCTTGTTTTACCATTCAAAACCTTAATTGCAGCAATATAGCCCTTTGAATCAAGGTACAATGTCACTTCATCTCCTGCCACGCACTTTATTTCAGTTCTGCTGTCATACGGATAATACTCGCTTCCGTCAACCTTTATTTTAGGCGTACTGCCATCTATATAGCTTTCTACTTTTCCGCTTACTGTTTTTGCCGAAATATCAGCCGTAATACGTCTTCCGTCACCCGACACATACACGCTGACAACCTGCTCCGTCTCAATCTGTTCAAAACTGCTCTCTGAGCCGTTCATCGTTATTTTACAGCTGTCATAATCATTCGGATTTAAGGAAACAGAACGTGACCATTCATTCTTATCGTAAATACGCTGTTTTTCCTTGTCTACACTTCCCACAAAATAATTTTCATAACTCCATACTATTGCCAAATTATATCGCGCACTGTTTTTTGTACTAACAAGCTTTAATTTATAATGCTCGCGGTTTAAGATTTCATTTATGTTTTCCGTTGATACAGAGCCGTTATAAACCATCACAATGCCCTGTGACAGCTTTGCTTTTTTACTTCTGCTTTCTCCCTGCACGGTATATTCAAGCGTATATGTATCCTCGTCAAAACTGCAATCATATGTTTCGTCAATTTCAATTACGTTATTTTTATTGCCCCTGACTGCCACCCACACAACTGTTTTATCATCATTATCGTCGCGGTACATAAAATTAATCTCACAGCCAAGATAATCGGCAAGACTGATTTCAGAATGATATACCACATCGTCAATAATAACATCGCCTTCGTTTATTGATGAAGATGTTTTTATATTGACTGTATCGCTGCCGCTGACTTCTCCGTTATCCAGATACATATCATAATATACCTTTAAAAGCGTATTATCCTCGTCACGTGTGAAACCGCCGTTATGATTTGTTACAACAGTAGGACAGTCCAACGCGTTAACCAGCATTTTTATCATATCCGACATCGTCAGTTCTTCTGCGCCGCTGCAGCCTGATAAAAGCTCAATTTCAGACGCCAAACGCATATATCCCGAAGGATATCCTCCGTACATAGCCGCCATATCATCATAGCCCATAACAGACATCAGTATTTTAACTGCCTCTGTTGTTTTGATAACATTGTCAGGATAGTACATTGCTCCGCCGCCTCCGCTTAAATATCCGCGCGCGGTTAGAGTTCCTATTGCATTAAATGCCCAATAATCACGGCTTACATCGTGGTAATATACATCGCTTGCCTTTTCATCGCCTGCATTTATCAGCTTTGCAGCATAACTTGCAAAGACAGCTCTTGTTACAGGCTTATCATTATCTAAGGTTTCAGCATTCAAATCCGAAGCAATATTAAGAACCTTAAGGATTTCCAAGTCTTCATCTAAGGAATACTGCGCCGCAGAAACGCTGAAACAAGAATATCCCATAACTGCAATACAAAACAACAGGCTTATTATTTTTTTCATTGTAATTTTCCCTCCCTGTAAATGCGGTTATTTCTCCATCGCATTGTTGATAATCACAGCAGCCTGAGCACGGGTTGCTATACCCTGCGGGTCAAACATATTATCGCCTATACCATTTACTATTTTTAAATCAGAAAGCGAGCTTACCGAATCATATGCATAATTTGATACCAATTCTTTATCCGCAAATTCAAGCTCACTGCCCGAAAGATTATATCCCTTGACTTTCATAGCGTTGGCAAGCATTACGCACATATCCTGACGAGTAATATTGCTGCCCACTCCGAATACGCCGTCTCCTATACCCTGACATATGCCGTTAGCCGTGGCAATTCTGATATACTCGTCATACCACGCTCCTGATTGCACATCACTATATTTGTTTTCATAATTTTCTGCCGTAAGGTCAAATGCAGTGACAATAAGCTTTGCAAATTCTTCTCTTGTCACATTATCATCTGGAGCAAATATTGTATCTGTTCTTCCCGATACTATGCCTTTGGCAAACAGCTTTGAAATTGCCTCATATGCCCACTGAACTGAATTTAAGTCCTCAAATTTAATTTTCATAGGCGTTACATTCTGATTGTTCCCCAAACTTGAAGGCGGCTGAATTATCTGCGACGGCTTTTCAGTGTTTCCGGACGATGAACCGCCGCCACCACCGCCGCCATCATTGCCATTAGATGATGACTGTGAAATATGCGTGTTAAAATCTGTTACACACTCGCCTACGCTGTTATAGCTTTTTCCTGCTATATATGAGTAATCAGCATTTTTCGCCGACGACGTGTTTGCGCCTATTTCCCTGCTGTACTCTTTAAATACTTTTTCTATATTGCCTATTCCGTTATGATAACGGACAACCGTCAGAACAGTTGCATTAAGCATTGATGTTTCCAAGTCATTAGCGCTGATTATATTATTTCCTTCCAGCAAGCTTATATATAGCTCTGTTCCGCCTTTGCTTTTACTGATTATAGTATTATAAAACTCAGCAGTCTTTCCATTTGCAAGAGCTATATTATCAATCACCGCCGACATATCTGAAAGCTTTTTCTCATTTAGCGCCTGCGCTGTAACGGCGCTGTTATACAGCTTTTTATTTGCTGCGCTGTCGGACGCGCTTAACGCTCTTTCTCTGACAGACCTATAAAATATTCCTGCAATTTTATCCGCATTTAGTGTATTTTCAAGTTCATTTGTAAATCCCATAGAATTTTTCAGACTGTTAAATTCACTCTTAAACACAGCTTCGCTTGTGTTTGCAGCATCGTTCAACCTTTTAACTGCCGACTCATATGTGGATTTTTTCAAATACGGCAGCTTCATAACCTCGGCGCCCGCCTGACTCTTTGCCCCGACATACACTGTATATTCTCCCTCGGGCGCTGATTCGTCAAAAATCAGTTTAAAGCTGTATGATCCTTTAGCATCGGTTACTGTATCATTGTTATAAATAATACCTTCCCCTGTACCGCTGTAAAGCATATCTAACGTCACATCAGGCTTTAATACATTAACCGCCACATATTCAGAGGCAGAATTTGTACTGCCCGATATTACAGCCGTTCCTGTCATATAGTCCAAGTCTACTTCAGCAGCGTGCGCACATACAGTCATTGCAAGCGCTGACAATACTGTAATTAAAAAACACATCTTTTTCATTTTTCCGAAGTCCCCTTATTTTATAGTTTGTTTTCCATATACAGGCTCCATATTATCCCGCCAGAGCAGGAAGTACACAGAGCTTATATCTCTTGCTTTCTCAATTTTTATCGGAATGCGATATTCGCCTTTTTCGGTAATATGCTCTTGTTTTACACTTATAAGTTCCTTTTTGCCGTGTATAACACCGTACAGCGTCACGCCGCCTTTTCCAAGAGCGGAATCAGGAATATTTACAACCGCCGTAAGCTCGTCACCGTCTTTTATGTCGGATATTTTCGTTATCACATCACTGCCGCGCATAAGAGTTACCTCATAATCATCGCTTCCGAAATTCTTGTCGGCTTTGTGCAGCTCGCCGTCATATACCATTACCGTAAACATTCCCTTAGGAGTAACTTTACCGTTGATGCTATATATTCCGTTACGGTCGCTTGTAACCTGATTTACATACGCGTTTGTATTATTCTTTATATCTCGCGCCAATATAGTTACTTCTGTGTTCGGACGTTCTGTTATACCCTCTGCGCAAAATCCGCTGTCATTAAAAGTTATACCGCTGTTGACCGTATTTTTTATAGCCATCACGGACAGCATTTTTATTTCTGACGCATGCTTTTTGCTGTCTGTCAGATATTCTATTGTCACGTCATAGTTTCCTGCGGCAAGAGGAGCCATTACAAACGGTTTTGTTACGCTTCCCTTTGAATTACATTCCGTGGCTTCAGATTTTTCTGCCACTATTTTATTATTCATATCTCTGACAGTCATTTTAAGCGTTCCCGTTACCGGTACGTCCGACTGATTTTTTACCGATACACTGTATGATACGTCCAAAATATCATTAAACACTCCGTTTGCAGCGGACGGACTTGCCGAAACCTCAACACTGTTTTTTCTTCCTGTCAGCGACATATTTCCCAAATCTCCGCATAGATAGACAGGCTCTCTGCCTATTTTCAAGCTGTACACACCGTCGCTTTTCTCTGACGAGAAAATACGCTCTCCATACATATCGTAGGCATTTATAATACCGTTTCCGAGCTGTAATGAAATTTCACCTTCCGCGGACGACCAGATAGTTGCTGAATATGTACCGTCCTGCCGTTTGAATTTATGTATAGTTATATTATCTACCGACTTGTTCTCCGCATAATCCGCATTACCGATAAATCTGTTCATCGCCGCAAATGCAACATACGCAGGTTTAGCCTGATACGGAATAACGTCGTTTGCGTGCCTAATCAATCCGAAATTGTGCTCGCGCTCACCGCTTATATGCCCTATACCTGTATTTTGCAGGTTATACCATATAATCTTGTCACAGCCGGCGGCTATTGCAGTAGGATACATCTGAGCGGCGCTTATTGCCGCATCCTGCTCAGAAATACAATGCTCGCTTGTTCCCGTACTCCAGCCCAATTCCGTTATCCAGATGGGTATATTGGAATTATGCTGATTAAGCAGGTTTTTAACCTTCTGCAAATCTGCCGTAAGCTGATTCATATCGCTTTGCCTGTTCCACTGATACGGGTGAAAGCTCACGGCGTCCATATATGGCAAGCCTCCGTAGTTAAACACGCGCGCCATAAAATCAATTCCGTTATTTTCGTCCGCGCCTCCTGCGCAAACACCTACAATTTTAGCATCAGGGTCAACGCTCTTTACCGCCTCATTAGCTGCCTTGAGCATTTGAATATAAACTCCGCTGCCCTCTTGGTGCGTATTGAACTCAACATAATTGTATTCATTCCACACCTCATAATTTTTTACAATACCCTTATACTTTGTTGCCACAAATGTACAATAATCCTTAAATGCCGCAACCTGTGCATCGCCTGTCGGCGCATCGTATTCATTGTCAGTATACAAAGTATTTCCATAGCATAATATAAGCAGAGGTTCCATTGAGTCCTCTTTTATATATTCCGGCGTATTCGCAAACGTTTCAGGAACGTTAAACACTTTTTGGGGGTTCTCTGCAAGCTGCCATCTCAGCTCATCGCGCATCATGCCAAATCCCGCATTTGCCGTAGCTGTTACAAGTCCGCGCTTATTTTCTTTTCCGCTCAGATGAGTGCTTACTCCCAAGCGCTTATTCTGCTCTGACGGAGAAAGCTTTTTTATAACTGTAAATTTCTGTTCATTTGAAACTACCATTTTTCTGCCGTCGCTGTTGGTAACATCCGCCTCAATAACAAAGCCAAAATAACCTGTATTTCTAATATTGAATGGAACTTCTATACTTAGTTTATCTTTTGACTGCACCTCAGCATTTTTTAGGTTCTCATACCAGATACATTCACCGTCTGAATTTATAACCGATGCACGAAGCGCCATACTGCAATCTTTACTTGAAATATTTTCTATATTGACATTGAATTTCTGCGAATTAATATCAAAGGTATGCCCCAGACTGTCGCTTGTCATAGAAATCATAATCGGGTCAGGAATATAATCTTCATCAACGCTTTCTATCTTTACTGACTGCACAAAGACATTTTCTCCCCGAAGCTTCTGCACTGCAAGGTCATATAAATGAAGTCCGTCTACTCCATGATTTGACAAAGCTGCGTCATCAAGCATAAAAACATGCTCTTTCCAGCCCATCGTATTTGTCAGCGTGACTTCTTCGCTTATTCTTATCACACTGCTGCATTGTATTTCATCATAACTGTCATATTTAAGAGCAAAACAAGCATTACCCTCATCATAATATTTAACTGTAACACGCATAGCAGCCGCTCTGTGATTATATATTGCTCTATCCCTAACATCTATTGCAACACTGCTTTTTTCATCTGTCAGATTAAAGGTATACTGACCGTCTTTTTTTATGTACTCTACACCCTGCTGTGAGCCGTGCCATTCAATGTTACGAAGCTTACCGTTTGCTATTACTTCAGCATAAACGCCTCCATCCGCCATAGCCGGAAACGTAAAAGCCGTCACAGCAAGCATAATACTTAAAATCAATATATATGATGTTATTCTTTTACTCATATTTTGCTCCTTATCGGGTCATTCATTTTTTGAAACGTACTCCGCCGTTAAGACGGAGTACATCCCATTTCTATAATTTAAGTTTAATTTAACGATATACTTGGAGAAAGCGGTATAATATTTTCAAAGCTGTCCCAAAGCATTACCTTAATCTCTGTTACATCTGTAAGATCTCCTACAACATGCTTCATCTCTTTTGTAAGCTTCTGATTTGCCGCAACATCTATTGTATCATACTTAGTTTCTTTCATTGTTCCGTCAGCCTTATAATAGCTGTATATAATAACTGCCTTTTGGTCTGACAATGTCGCATTTGTGAAGTTTACTGATGTTGTCAGCTCATTACCTGCCTGAAGCTGCGATACATTTGTCACTTTGGTTTCACCTTTCTTTATCTCAGACAATGTGCCTGTAAATCCGCCTTCACCCGTTGTAAAGGTTACATCCTCCGAAATTCCCATCTCGGCTCCCTTTATATTTGCAGCGGTATCCGGAACATGAAGTGTATATTTGGTTAATGCCTGAAGCGCTTCTTTAAGTACAATTGCTACCTTACCTTTTACTGTTGAAAGCTCATACGGCACTGCATTGCCATTTTTGTCTTTGAGAGTCATGTCACCAAAGGTAGTTAAATCCATTGTTGTTCCAAAGTCAAGCAGTATCTTGTCAATTGAGGTAGGAACCTTTGAAGAGTCTGTGCTTATTGTGTCGCCTGCTGCAAAAGAAACTCCCGTTGCATCAAGTTCAGGGTCAGCTACAACATATTCAATCTTTACATTGTCAAAGGTTGAGCCTACCACTGCTGAAGTCGCGCCATATTCCTGAATTGCGAATGCAGTAATTGAGTCGTAATCCACCTGACGCAGTTCCTCATAATTTACTGTTTTTCTCTGTATGCTGCCGCTTGGGCTTTCGATCAGGACTTTTATTGTTCCTCCATCAAAATCAACCTCCGCACTGCAGTGATACCATTCGTTAGGAGTATATGTACCTATATTGGTGTTATTGTCAAGCCAGTTATATGCTGTTCCCACTGAACCGTTTTCAAAATACATAAGCGGTAAAAATCCCTTATTATCCGCATTTCCTGTACCCTCTGTATTAAACTTAACATGTGTTGACACATTATCTCCCGGCTTTATATCAAATTCTACATTAAGCCTTCCTGTTGTAATCTTCTTTGCAAACTGTTTTGTTGCACTTGTATTATCTGCACCCTGTGAAAGCCCGAGATAATATGCCTTATCGCTTGCTCCGCTCTTACCTTCAACTATTTTTGACGGGTTTGTATTATTTTCAGGCGCCCAGCATATCCAATTGACACCTGCATCAGCGATTGATGTATAACTGTTAAAGTTATCTGTAAACGGCAGCTCCTGATATTCAGGAAGGTCGTCAGGATTTTTAACAACCTTTAAATTATCAAACATTGCTCCGTTATACTCTTCGGAATATACGCCCATCACAAAGCAGTTAAAGCCGCCGGTATATTCCCGCTCACCGCGAAGCGTATTACCGTCTTTATCTTTTACCTCAATTTCAAGCTTATCATTATCAAGGTCAAGAACCATATTTACATCGTACCATGTGCCGGCCTTTATTTGTCCTATCGTATTATTCCAACAATCTTGATCTGTTCCGAGCAGAACTGTCTGTCCTGCAAATCTCGGCGCCATGATTTCATAACCATTGGCATCTTTAAGTATAAAGTTTGTATTACCCGTACTTGCAGGCTTTACCGAAAAGCTGAATCCATATCTGCCTGTTGCGGCATTTTCAAATGTTTTATAGAACTGCGCAGTTCTCTGCTGCCAGTCCGGGTATTGATTCTCAATACTGCTGTCAACTCTATCATTCGGCATTACGCTTAAAACCTTGCTGCCGTTTTCCTCTGTTACAGACGAACGCCACTCCTTAGGCCAATTTTCGTATTTAGTTTTAACGCCGTCTATATTCGCATAGCCCTCAAAATTGTCCTCCCACAAAGTTTTCTTTGCTGTAGGGTCTTCAGTCTCCACAGGTGACGCGTCAGGAAGCGCTGTCGGGCTTGCTGTAATTTTTAAGTTATCAAATACCGCATATCCAACTGTATTTTCCCATGCTCCTACCGACATTTGGAATTTGCCGATGTCTTTGCCCGTATATGAAGCCGAACCTCTTACTGTCTTATTATCTTTATCTGTAACAGCAACATCTATTTTGTCAGCGTCAAGGTCGGCAATTATTCTTACCTTATAGGTTTCTCCCTGTGTAAAGGAGCCTATTCTGTCCCAATTGTCTCCCTGACGTATATTTATAGCATCCTTATTGAAGCTTACTATAGTTTCACCGCCCCATGAGCTGTCGCTTATTACAAGCTTGTTATCATTGGCGCTTCCCGGAGTCACTTCAACGTCTATTCCAACCTTACCTGTCGATTCACTGTTTATATCTCTTACAAGTACGCTTTGACCATTTGTTGCAGGCTCAAGTTTTAACCCTTTGCCCGCGCCGTTGGAAGCTATGCTTACCGTATTTGTATCAACACCCCAATCGATCGCAATCCAATATTTGCTCTCGCTCGTCAAATCAGTGTTTGAAGTATAACTGTCAAAATTATCCTCCCACTCTATTCCTGCCGGCTTAGGGTCAGTTGACGGTGAAGGGTCAGGGTCGGTTGACGGCGAAGGCTCCGGTACATCTATCTCATTTTTACTGTACACAACCTTTACATTATCAATATAGCTGCTGCGCTTTTCACCTAAACCTTCATTTTTTGAATCATACTGATTAAAATACATTGATGATGGCGTGGTGGTATATGTATATGTATTTTCACCGAGCTTTGTACCATTTGCCCTATCTCTTATCTCTGTCGTTACTGTCTTATTGGCAAAGTCAAATTTGTTAATAATTGTATGCCATACGCCCGGAGTTACATCACATACTTTTAAATTCCAATCAGAGTTAAGTATTGCCTGATCCCAAACCATATTCGGAGCAGATATATCTACATTATTCTCTCCGTCCTTTGTTCTGAAATAAAACATAAAATTAGCCTGATCGCCTCTTAATCCCGGTGCAACATCGAAGGTTACATTCATATAACCATCTGTGTACTGCTCCATGTTTTCCAGAATAGTAACCTGCGCCGCATTTGAATACCACGGGTCACCTGTTGTCATATTAGATGTTGTAATCTTCAATACCTTGCTTCCGTCCTTGTCTTCCAATGAAGTAAGCTGACCGACAGCATTTTCTCCTTCCACCGAGCCTACTGCCGGCCAGTATGAAAAGCCTGTGCCGTCAAGGTTATCACAGTTTTCAAAATTCTGGTCAACCAATGTCGTTTCCGTCATTGTTGTGTCGTCAGCGGTTGCAGGTATGGTAATACCTGCCGTTACCATTGACGCAGCCAACAGCAAACTTAAATTTTTCATAAACTTTGTTTTCATTTTTTCCTCTCCTTTTCTTTACTAATTATTTTTTTGTTTATCTATATTAAGTATCATTTTATTAGTCTGAGCCGTCCGAACAGCATAGCATTTTTTCCTGAACCTATACCGTCGTTATATTCAGCCCAGCCGCGGCGTCCTGTTCCGTCGTTATCGTTTACAAGCATTGAGAAGCCGTAGGTCTTATCCGCATCAGGCTTGTAGCCGTCATAGAACATCTCACTCCATGGAACAGCAATTTCATATATCGTCCGTGTATCCTCACGCGCGATTTTCATTTCAACATTTTGTACCTCGCCTGTCTGCTTAGTATTATTCATAGCTCTGAAGCGATAGGCATTTTCTCCGCTTGGGAGTAAGGCAATCGCCATTTCCGTAAATTCCTCGTTTGTTCCGAAGCCGTCTACAATTGCCTCTCCCTGATATACCTTATCCTCAATGCCAAACTGAACACCGTCGCCGCGCCACTGCATATCAGGCGTTTCATTCTGATAAAACGCGTCGTCTGTGGCTATTACCGCCATATACAGATTATCCTCATCCCACATCAGATTACAGTCATAGGAAATATCCTGCGGTCCGCGCCAATCTACAAATTCCTTGATATTAGACGCCTCGTCGGCACAAAGCCATATTCCCTTCCATTCCGACGCGTTTATCTTGCCGTCTAATTTAGGCTTGCGGTCTGTATATGCCGCGGATGTGAAATCAGTTTGCTTTTCTACTTCTGTCGTATATCCGCTGTCAAGCGTAATCCTGTATTCAAGCTTTCGCACACGCTTTTTCACCATTTCGGGCAAATTCATATATACAAGCTTCTCCCTTCCGGGAGCAAGATTAAAAAATCTAACTGTTCTTGTATTTTTAGTCATTTCCTTATTTCCGAGAGGCTCGCATTTTCCCGAAACACTGTATGACGAGGACGTATTTTTAATCCTTACTATGGCGCGCCAATGGTCGTCGTCACCCTTTCGAATTTGCTCGTAATCAACAATCTCCGCCTCAATCGGTGAACCAACGTCAACATTTATGTACGAAAGCAATACAAGCTTGTCGCCGTCCTTAATACGGACATTGACAGTATAGCTTCCCTCTGTTTCACTTGTCTTAAAGCTCAAAGTACCGCGTCCGTTTTTTATTCCGTTGTTTTCTGTTAACTCTATACCGTCAGGCACATCTGCTTCAATTGTAAGATTTCTGTTTGACTTATCAGAAAAATTAACAGTAAACTTATCGTTTGACGTTACCCTAAAGTATGACGCGTTCTGTGAAATACTGCCCTTTGACTGCTCAAATTTATTGAAATTGCCCCTGATATATATTGGCTCTGATGTAAGCTCAAAGTTATATATTCCGTCAGCGCTTTCGACATCTGCAATATGGTTCGAATACATATCCAAAATTTCCGCATTAGTACAGCCCAAATCAAGTCCAAGAGTCTGGCTTCCGCCCATTGACCACACAACAGCGATATTCTTACCGTCCGTTGCTTTAAAGTTATACGCGTAAAGTCCGTTATCTGCCGTAACCTTTCCGACAGGTTCTGCGCCCGTCAACAGACTGTTAATGCCCGCCATCACGGCATATGCGGGTTTTGCTGCCCACGGCGTTGTTTCGCTGTAATTTGAATCAACAAGTCCCCAATTACTTTCCTGCGATGTGTCCGCACCGTCATTCTGAATATCATACCAATACAGCTTTTGCGCCACGTCTTCGCCGATTGACAGAGCGTATGTCTGCAATGCGCTTTCAGCCTGTTCCTGTTCGCTTACTCCGCTTGTGCTGTCACCCGTGTTCATACCATATTCAGTAAGCCAGATAGGTTTTACTTTGCCGTACTTTCCCATAAGCTTCTGAACATCTTTAAGTCTGTCAACAAAATAATCGTTTCTGAACTCGCCCGTCCAGTCATACGGGTGACACGAAAGCGCATCCATATATTCATAGCCGCCGTTTTCAAGTACTCCCTCAATAAAATCCATAGGCGTACCTGCGCAGGCTACTCCTGCAATTTGCGCGTCAGGGTTTACTTCCTTTATAGCTTTATAGGCATATTCCAGCATTTTTGCGTATACATCAGGTCCTTCGTTTCTTTCGTTAAATACAGTAAAATTGTATTCGTTCCATATCTCGAAATTATTTATGTAGCCCTTGTATTTTTCAGCCATATACGCACAGTAATTTGCAAAGCCCTTAAAGCCGTCCTCCGTATTCGGAGCAATTCTCTCGCTGGGAGGATTGGTATTGTCATACAGGAAGTTACCGTAGGAAAGCAAAAGCATATATCCTGTATTTTCATCCTTTAGCTGCTGTGTATATAAGTCGTCTGCCTCCGGCACCTTCAGCACACCGCGCGCCGTTTCAACATTATTCCAGATTATCTCATCGCGGACTTCGCCAAAGCCTGCATATCCCGCTACCTTCGCCGTTTCCGCACTTCCGTGCCAAACACCGTGCGAGCAGACATTCTGAACAGAATTGCGAAGCTCCTTCGGAGGTTTGTTCACATATGAAAATTCAGTAATTTTTAAATTTTCAATATCCTTTTCCTCACCATCTACAATACCTCTGCTCTTTAAATTCGTTTTTAGTGTATATGTACCAAAGGTCTGCACCGCATCAAGATTGATTGTTTTGGTATGCTGCGCATTCTTTTCCATCTTTATATCAAAGGAGTCTGACAGCACTTCTTTGCCATTGTTATCATACACGGTATATTCGGCGGTTGTATCAAAGTCAACATCTGTAATATTTTCAAGACTGACTGTAATATCCTTTGCTTCGCCCGGACCGAATATATTGCCGACCATTGACGACGTTAATTCCTGTTTTACGGGAATACGCGGAAATGTCTTTTTAATCCTGACTGAGCTTATGTAAACATTACCCGAAGACCTTCCCATTTCGTCCGCCCACAAGCCTATACGCATATCGCTGCCGTCATAGCCGTGTACGCACTTAATGTCGTCAAGGTAAAAATCATATGTTTTCCATTCATTCGTTCCCTCCATACGAACTATATCGGCATTCGTATGGGTGTGACCGTAATACTGTTTATTATTTACTCCGTCATAGGCTATTGTGAAGCATCCGCTGCCCTCGTCATAGTAGTCAACGCTTACAACAAGCGACTGACCGTCTGGAGCCGCAAACTCCTGCCGATTAAGCGCAAGCGTAAAATACAGCTGACTTTCCTCGGGTGTCCTTAAAAGAGCCTTTCTGCCTGCTTTTTCTATAACCTGCTCATCGCCTATCCAATAGCTTTCTATATTTATTTTAGTGGGTTTTGTGCCGAATGTGTATTCGGCATAACCGCTGTAATTATTCTCTTCCTCCGCCGTACATACCCAACAAAAACTTGTCAGCATAACAGCGGAAAGAATTAGCGAAATAATCTTTTTCATAATTATTACCCCTTAATACCGGACATTGTCATTCCCTGCATAATGTACTTCTGGAAGAATACGAACATTATCGCAGGCGGTATAATTGCAAATGTCAGAATAATAAGCGCCTGATCCTGTGCTATATTCTGCTGAACCGTATATACTTCAACCATAATCGTATACACACTTCTATCCTTTAGTACAAGCAGCGGCCAGAAGAAATCGCCCCATGCGGCATTAAAGCTCAGAATTGCCGCTGTAAACATAACTGCCTTTGAAAGCGGCAGAACAATTCGAAAAAACACTCCCAGCCGTGTACATCCGTCAATTTGTGCCGCTTCAATCAAGGCTGACGGAATACCGTCAAAAAAGCTTTTAAATACAATTGTCAAAAATGCATTATATCCTGCCATAAGTATCATAGGCCAATAAGTATTCAGCATATGAAGATTTACAATATTGATATATGTCGGCACCATGCTTACCTGCGCAGGAATCATCATTGAACCCATAATAACTGCAAACACAACTGTCCAGCCCTTCGGCTTAAGCTTTGATAAAACATAGCCTGCAAGACCGTTGAATATTATTGCCGATAATATCGAACCGATAGTTATTATGAACGTGTTCTTATAATACTTGAGAAAATCAAGTGTTTTCCATGCATTTGTAAGTTTTGAGAAATCCCACGTTTTTGGGAATAATGTAGGCGGAATTTGATAAAATTCCTTTGTATCCTTGAACGATGAAAGAATAACCCATAACGGAGGCGCTATACATACAAAAGCTACCAAAACGGCAAATACAAATATAAGCCAATAAACTATTTTAACACTTTTTTGCTTGTAATCTATATCGCTTATAACTCCCACACGCTTTGATTCAAAGCCCTTTTCCTTTTTCTTAAATAATTTCATTGTGCGCACCCCCTATTCATTCATATTTTTACTTTTAATTTTCATATAGAAAATCGAGAATATCATAATCATAAGAGCCGTAAGCACGCTTGTAGCTGTTGACTTACCCATCTCCATTGTCTTAAATGCGTAATTATATGCAACCTGCGTAAGTGAAATTGACGCGTTATTTGGTCCGCCGCCAGTCATAGTAAGCGGCTGATAGAATATCTGGAAAACATTTATAATCTGCATTATAAAAAGCATTTTTATCATACCGGACATATGCGGAATGGTTATATGCCTGAGCTTAGTCAATACTCCCCCGCCGTCAAGTGAAATTGCCTCATACAAATCAGTGTTTACAGACTGCAAATCCGCCAGATATAATATTGCAGTTGAACCAAAGCCGCCCCAAGTCATAGTCACTACAATAAGCTGTATTGTCATTCCCGGGTCGTTAAGCCATTGCATTGCCGGAAGTCCCATCAGGCTTCTCACATAATTAAGCACTCCGCCGTCACCCGGGTCAAACATAATAACCCACATTACTGCTGTAACAACACCCGGAAGAATACAGGGAAAGTATGTAGCAAATCTGAAAAAGCCCTTTCCGTGAATAATTTCGTTTAACGCTACCGCTACTATTACCGGCACAAATAAGCCAAGCACTATTGACCATAACGCATATTTTATCGTATTCATCATTGCCTTTACGAATACAGAGTCCGATATGACATTCTTATAATTGTCCAATCCGATAAATTCTACACATTCAAAACCTCTTGTTTCAAAAAATGAAGTCCTTATTCCCATTATCAGCGGCTCAAATATGAACATGATACCGATAATCAGAAACGGCGCTATCATCAGCCATGCAGGTCCGTCTTTTTTCAGCCAAAGAACAAACGCCTGCGCAAAGCTTTTCTTCTTTATTTTTGATGCTTCATTATAATTTTTCATAGACTGCCTCCCGAATCATAACTTTAACACCCCCGAAGCGGTTATTTCCGCCGCGGGGGTCAGAAAGAGAGTTTATTAATTTTTATCAAGAAAATCTGCCTGGAATGTTTTTTGTGTCTGACTAACAAGAGAAGGTATATCCACATTCTCGTTTGTCAGTATCTCCTGTATAACAGAAGAAAGCATTCTATAAAGCTGCTGTGTCTGCGCAGGCTCCTCTGCGTGAAGCTGAACATCGTCTGCCATAAGTCCCTGCTGAAGCTTTTGGTCAACATTGATATGAGGCTCGTATAAAGCATCTACTTCCGCCTTACGCTCCGGACTTTTCCATACACTGAACGAAGGCGTAACGATTATCTCATTTTCTGCTGCCTTTGCCTGAATATCTTTTGTTATGTTTTCCTTTGCTATATCCGACAGGCTCGGAGAATATCCGAGAAGCTCTAACCAGTCAAATATCGCCTCTGCCTGCTCGTCTGTAGTTTCTTTTGAAAGCAGCCATACATCTCCGCCTGTTTCTGCATAACGTCCGGCAGGTCCGGCAGGCATTGCTGAGGTTGCAATCTTATTTTTATCCATATTATAACTTGTAACAGGACCGTTAATCCAGTCCTCGCCGATTATAGACATCGCGCATCTATCTGTTGCAAACAGCTTTTGAAGTTCACTTCTGTCAATCAGGTTGTTGTCCGGAAGCGTCTTATACTTCCATTTTAAATCGTGAATGTACTGAAACGCATTTATCATTTCCGGCGAATCAAAGGTTGCCGTATAGCTTCCATCGTCATTTTGTTCCATAAACTTAACACCGTAGTTCCATGCAATGTTCATGAATACCCAACCGCATTCAGCATCCATAGTCGGGAATCCAAAGCCGGCAGCTCCTGTTTTTTCTGTAATTGTCTGTGCTGTTGTAATAAGTTCGTCAAATGTTTTCGGATATTTCAGCGTGCCGTCGTCATTCATAAGACCAGCCTGCTCAAACAAATTAACATTGTACCACATACCCATCATATAGCCGTTATACGGAATACCGTAAAGCTTACCCTCATCATCCTTTACAAGATTAAGAAGGTCGTCATTGAGAGCTGTATCATAACCGCGCTTTTTCATAATGTCGGTAATATCCTTTGCATATCCAGCCTTTATCATAAGCGATGCGTCTGTAAACGGCACACGGTATAAATTAGGCAGCTGCCCTGCCGCCGCATTAGCCATAATCTGGTCTGCTTCAAGGCTTGTGAGGTCCTGCACCAAATCTATATCCGGGTGCTCGCTCTCATACTTCTCAAAATAGCCCATATAGATTTCATACTGCTCCGGCTGAGTTTCCTGCTGAGGCAGATAACCAAGCTTTATCGTCAGCTTGCCGTCGTCGCCTCCGCTCCCTCCGCAGCCTGAAAGCGCAGTTACCGCAATAGCCGCTGCCATTATTGTTGCAAAAAGTCTTTTTTTCATTTTAGATTTCTCCTCTCTCATCCTTATTTTTTATTTGACTTTCTTTAAATTGTACAGGATATTCATTCCAATACCTGTAAAATGCGTTTGAAAACACGGATTGCTCCGAGTACGAAAGAAGCTCTGCCACTTCGTTTACCGCATAGCCTCTTAACAACAAATCCGCAGCATATTCCATCTTTCTTTTTATAAGATACCCCTTCATTGTCATTCCCGTTTCCCGTTTGAAGAGCTTAGCTAAATATTTTCTGTCCATATTCATCTCTTTGGCAATATCTGTAATCTTTATCGGTTTTTTAAAATGAATATCAATATAATGTCTTATCTTATCCACATAATTCTCAACATCCTGCTTACTGAATAATGTTATATATAATTGAAACATTTGTGAAATTAAGTATTCCTCCTGCATTTTATCCCGCTCAAACACTTCCAGCATCTTATTAAAAATGTTATTGGGAACCGTAAAAATATCGTTAAGACTGTTAAACCTTTCCGCTAATATTCCTTCAAATCCTATCCATACATAATGCCACGGACATTGTTCGTCTGCCCTGTACCAAGCTGTTTCTCCTCGTTTTATAATAAACGCTTCACCGCTTTTGACTATATATTCTTTGTTATTTTTATGAAATTCACCCTTGCCGGAAATAACATAATGTATAAGATAATGCCCCAATTCATCATAACCGGCATCCTTAAACGGTCTGCAGTGTTCGTATCCAAATTCGACAGGATTTATGTCAACAAACCCTTTATTTTGCAGGAACAGAGTCTTATGACGATATACCACTCTACCACCCCCTATTCTCGGACTATGCAGTACATAATAAAATGTATTTAAATGTCGCTGCTAACATTTTTTTGTTCCTTATTCACTTAAAACAAGCTTTTTTATTGGCTATTTTTTACAATACATCTCCACGTTTCTTTATCTTGTATAGTTATTTTAACACACACAACACACCAAAGAAATAATATTATGTCGCTCATATATTATAAAATGTCGCTTTTTGCTCTGTTTTATTAAACCTTTCAAAAAAAATTTCTGTGCAGAACACTGTCCTTACACAGAAACTTTTTCACTTATTCAAAGCTTATTTCTATATTGAAGTCAATTTCTCCCTGAACACGCAGCTTCTCCGGTATTTCCGGACCACAGCTGTTCGAACCTATTCCGCTTATTGCTCCGTCTATACACAAAACCGTATATCCGCATTTTTTAAGCTCAAAGTTATGCTTTTTCGCTGTAAGCTCTTCCTGCGTATATTCAGATACATTGAATGAAAAGTCATCTCCTGAAACTATAACCTTACTGCTTTTATCGGACACAGAAAGAAAACTTGTGTGACAATGACTTCCGTTCTCCTGAGGCTTTATATAATCCTCATGCATTTCTGAAATGTCGCTTTCAAACACTGCTTTATAGGACGCTCCGCATTTATCCTGATAGCTCTCATAAGGTCCGTATCCAAAGTATTTAACCTTATTATAACCATTTTTTAAGCCCATTCTCAGTCCCATTCTCGGCAGAAACGGAACCGTATCATTTTTTCTGCACTTTGCTGACAGAACAATATGCCCGTCGCCGTAAATGCGCCACTGCGCGTCTATGTCCACAATCCGCTGAATGTATACCGCCAGAACTGCAAGCCTTGTATTTATTGTTACGCACCCTTCGTCAACACAAATCTCTGTGCTGTACGCCCGTGTGAATGCGCGGTCAAAGCCTGCTTTTTCCCACTCAATTCTGATATTTCTGTCATTATCGGTCGGTGCGCGCCATATATTCCAGATTAATGGCGTTTCATTTATCATTTTGCCGTTAACCGTAAACGATTTGAACTCACCTTTACGCTTATTGTATATGTAAGTAAAATTTTTACCCGTAATAAATATCCCGCCGTTTGTTTCCTCGGCATTTATTTTGCCGATATGACGCTCTTCTCTCTTTTGCCCCTTTTGTATTGTAATAAAATCAAATCCGAGCTCGTGGTCTTTCTTTAAAAACCAGTCATCAACATTTTGACGATATGTAATTTTAACAGAAAATTCTTCATACGGTCTTATATCAAAATACGCCATTGATACTTCATTTGTTTTATGAGGTTCAATATCAATCAAACCTATACTCTGCTTTCCGACACTCTGACCGTTGCAGTAATACTCCGCGCATATATCTATATCTTCAGATGTATTTGTAAAATCACGTCTGTTTTCAAAAATAAATTTACCGTTTTCTATTCTTGCGCGAATTGGACGAATATTATTTTTATACTCCAAAAATCCCGTGTGTGGCGTTCTGTCCGGATATGTAAGTCCGTCCATACAGAAATTGTTGTCATGCGGCAATTCTCCGAAATCTCCGCCGTAATAATACTTACTGCGTCCGTTCTCCTCACCCATATATATTCCGTGGTCACACCATTCCCAAACGAACGCCGCAAAAAATCCGTCATATTTATCCATCAGCGCCGTGTAATCCTCTATTCCTCCGGGACCGTTACCCATTGCGTGTATATATTCACACAGCATATACGGCTTATCCTGTTCATGCTCCTCAAAATATTTTTCAATGCGTTCAGGCGTCGCGTACATATCACTGTACACATTGAGCAGGCTCGTATCGTTCTTGTGTCCAAGCGACTCCCATATACTGCTTTCATAATGAGTCAGTCTTGAAGTATCGTATTTTTTCAGCCATTCAAGCGCAAGCTCAAACGCTTCGCCGTAGCCTGTTTCATTGCCCAGCGACCAGATTACTATGCTGGTGCGGTTTTTATCTCTTATCACACAACGCTGTATTCTGTCTAAAAATGCGTCGTAAAACTGTTCGTCCTGAGCTAACTGTCCGAAAATGTCATATGTGCCGTCATATATTGACGTACAGCCGTGTCCCTCCAAATCCGCCTCGCCTACAACATAAAAACCAAATTCATCACAAAGCTCAGTAAACCACGGCGCATTCGGATAATGGCTTGTTCTTATCGCATTCATATTGCATTGTTTCATAAGGCGCATATCACAAATTGCCTGTTCGCGCGAAATCACATATCCTGTCACAGGGTCGCTGTCATGTCTGTTTACGCCCTTCATTTTTATTTTTACATCATTTAAATATACAATTCCGTTCTTTATTTCTATTTCGCGTATACCTATTTTCTGCGCAATCACTTCACCGTTGCACTCTATAATCAAGGTATAGAGATACGGTTTTTCAGCGTTCCACAGAACAGGACTTTCAACCTTAAATATAATATCTGTACCGCTGTCCTCCGATATAAGCCGCTCGCCGTCATACAGACTTACTTCTGCCGCAGGACCGTCTATATCTATTGTAACAGTACCGTCCTTTTTTGTATTTATAAAGAAGTCCCTGATATGCTCCTGCGGTCTTGACAGGATATAAACATCTCTGAATATACCCGACATTCTGAATTTATCCTGATCCTCAAGATAACTGCCGTCGCACCATTTAAGAACAAGCACGCGAATGACATTTTTTCCGTCCTTCAATACGCTTGTTATGTCAAATTCGCTTGTCGAATGCGATACCTGACTGTAGCCTATAAACTCACCGTTCAGCCATAAATAAAAGCACGAATCTACGCCTTCAAAATTTATATAATATTTTTCGCCTGTCTTTGTAAATTCAAATTCTCTTTGATACAAGCCGCAGGGATTATCGCACGATATATACGGCGGGTCATACGGGAACGGATAGCGTGTATTTGTGTATTGATGACTGTCATATCCCATCATCTGCCAATTTGACGGCACTGTTATTTTATCGTATTTAATTCCCTCAAAGCCGTCAGGAATTTCAAATACATCACTATAATAACAAAAGTCCCATTCTCCGTTAAGCAGAAAAAATCTGTCTGACTTTTCTCTTATTCCGCTTAAAGCTACGCTTCTGTCCGAAAACGGAATGAAATACGCTCTGTTCTCCTCACAGCCTATATGAAGTGTTTTCGGATTTTCATAATAATTTTTAGTATTCATTGTATGCTCCTTTTAATTCTGTTATAACAAGATTTCCATGACGCTTTTTACGTTTAATATTTGATATTTTGTCTGTACTGAATATTTTACAATAATCATCTGAAATCTGCTATTTAGTATAATTGTATCACATCGGCAAAGTAAAATATATGATTAAATGTCATCAATATTTTTATTGCAGACGATATTTTCATATATGCAAATATAATATATCTTAAGATATTCTTTTCAAGCATGTCCCCAAATAACTTTGTTTCTTTCGTCTGTGAAAATCCCACAGCAGAAAATAGACTTATCACTACAACCACTGTTAAAACGCCAGATATTTTTTCTTAACATAGCTTTCTCCATGTCTGTTTACTGTAATCCTTTGCTGTTCCATAAAACAATAATGTAATTACTATATGATTACATTATTGTACATTACAAAAACACCATTGTCAAGGTATAATTACAATATTGATTACATAATTATAATTTGAGAGGTGTTTTCTATGGGAAAATTAGTAATTAAGTCAGATGTTGATGCAATAAAATCAATAAATCGTACAATAAGAATAAAACCGGAGTGTTTCGATAAGCTAATGGAACTAGCTGAAAAGCATAATATTTCATTTAATAAAGTTGTTTGTCAGTGCCTTGATTATGCACTGGAAAATTTAGAAGAATAATTAGTATAAACATATCAAAATAACATAAGATATTAACAAATCATATATTTTGTTAATATTAGCACTCTCCTGTTGACAGTGCTAATGAGCAGTGCTATACTATTCTTGAACATAAGGAAAGAGAGAAACAAAGAAAGCCTTTGTTAATGACTTTTCTATTTCCCTTCATCCGATGCTCATAGAAAGCAAGGTGCAACATAATGTTTTTTATAAAAGGAGAGATGAGTTATGTTACCAAGCATTTTTGGAAGAGGCTTATTTGATGATTTCGGAGGTTTTCCGTTTGGAGAATTTAATCATCATACAACCAATTTAATGAAAACAGACGTCAAGGAAAAAGGCAGTAATTACGAACTAACGGTTGATATGCCGGGAATTGAAAAAGAAAATGTAAAAGCCGAGCTTAAAGACGGGTATCTGACAATCAGTGCTACCTCCGGTTACAGCAATGACGATACTGACAAGGACGGCAGATATATCCGCCGTGAACGTCATTACGGCTCATACAGCAGAAGCTTTTATGTGGGTGATGCTGTAACACAAGATGAAATCAAAGCAAGCTTTAAAAACGGCACACTGAAACTGACCGTTCCGAAAAAAGAAGAAAAACAGCTTTCGGATAATAACAACTATATTTGGATTGATTAACAAATACCGCGCATAGATAATTATCGCGGTATTGTTTTATATTTTTTTATACATTTAATCGTTTGTATTCGTTTTAAGGGGGGAGGAAATCACTATACTTTTAACCGATTATAACTAAGGGTGTCAGAAGCAGATTAGCCTACTTGAAAAATCACTAAAAGTAGGCTAAATTTTTAAAGCTAAATACGCAAAAACCGCAGTAAAACTGCGGTTTCGGCGTGTATCAAATTTATGGTACAATCGTGGCTCCTCCAGCTGGGCTCGAACCAGCGACATCGTGATTAACAGTCACGCGCTCTGCCACATGTCAACAAGAGAACCGAGAGGGAGCCTTTGCCTCGATACCTTGTCAAACTATGAAAAAAATTTATTGTATATGCTTCTCTTTCCCTAAATATTCTGCACCGCCTTTTCTTCCAACGCAAACGCATCATCAAAAAATTGTTTATAACTTGAATTAAATTCGATCTCCAATTCATATCCGCGTCCGACCTTTATCGAATCAATTAGCTGACATATAATCATCTTTCTCTGCTCTTGTGAAGCATTGTCAAATTCATCAGCCCACGTTACAAATTGGTTATAATAAAAATCAAGCTTGTTAAGCATTTCGGATTGTTTCTCTAAATCAGTATCACATTCATTTAACCGTTTATCTGTTTCAGCTATATCCTCCTTTGTCGAATTTATCGACATAGAAAGCACGTCAACCGGGAATGTGTTTTCTCCGCAAAGACTTTTGCCTACTTCAAGAGATAATTCCTTTAACCGCTTTTCAAGCTTCTCCTTATTATCCATAAGTTCGCGCCTGATTTTCCGTTTATCGGCAAGCTCTTTTTTATATCGGATTTCAAGAGCCTTATCCTTTGGAGTTTTCTTTATGGCGTCAAGATAATACCCGACAACCTCTAATACTGCCTTATCAATCTTAGGCGCAGAATATACCGTCTGCCCCTCGCAGTTATTCAGCTTGCGTGCGCGGTGATAACAAACATATCTAAGCGCGCTTGACACTCCGATACTTCCGTCCTTACGCTCATATTTCTCGGTGTGTCCCGATGAAATCATTTTCCCTCCGCAGTGAGCGCAGTACAGATTTCCCGAAAGCAGCGTTTTTCCTTTTGTTGTTCGTGCAATATGCTGTTTTTCATCATTCTTCTTTGAACGCTGTTTCAGAATATGCTGTACACTGTCAAACACGTTTTCATCAATAATGACAAGATGTTCAAGCTTAGGCGATACTGTTTCGCCCGCCACATAATATCCGCAGTACAAACGATTTTTAAGAATACGGTTTATTGTATTGCATTGAAATTCTTTTCCGTTATGCGTTCTTATGCCAAGCTTGTTCAGATAATCTGCCATTCTGTATGAACCGTAGCCCTCGTTTAAGGTTTTGCCGAATATCATTTTAACATACTCCGCTTCCTTTGTATCTATCACTAAATCTTTAACAGGCTGACCTTTCTTATTCACTCTGCCCGTATGTACTGCCTGATAACCAAGAGGCGTCGCGCCGCCGTGATAAATCCCCTCTGCCGTAAGCTGCGCCATTCTTGTTTTAAGACGCATAGAGGTTTTACGGCTTTCACCATTTGCCTGCCAGTAGCGGACATAATTCATCAGTCTGTCGCCATCGGTGTCAAGTCTCTGCTGTCCCTCTTGCGAACTCCACACCTCTACCCCGTGTTCTATAAACCATTCAACAACAAACGGTGTTTCTTTATCTATCCGTCCGAGTCTGTCAAACATATACACAAGCAAAACGTCAAATTCGTTATTTAGCGCCGCTTCGCGCAAATCTTGAATAACGTCTCTGTCTTTTGCAGACACTTTAAAACCCGATACGCCTTTTTCATAAAATTCTTTTGAAATTACCCAGTTATCTTGTTTTTCTACAAATTCATGACATGCAATTCTCTGCATCGGAATATCGTCCTGCAATTTATCATACTGTTTCTTCGTTGATACTCTGTATAAACAATACGCTTTTTTCATAGCACTGTTTCTCCTTTACATAATTAAAATTATGCAAAGCCGATGTATTCATTTTTCAATGTTCATATCCTTATTATATAAGATAGACTTTCAAATGTCAATTCGTACTTTACATTTTTAGACAAAAAAATAATGCCTGATTTTATCAAGCATTATTTCATTCATAATCAATATACAGATTTATGCTTTCGGTGCTGACTGCTTCAGAAGCTCCTCATATTTAGCATATTCATTCTCCGGAACCTTCAAAGCTTTCATCGCTTGTATTGCCGACCATTTCATACTTTCCATAAGGTCACAAATCGCCTGTATTTTACCTTTTTCAATATAAGAATCCATTACATTACACATAGTAATACGCTCTCCTTTCTTCTGGCTCTCTATGATTAAATCATTTATATCTGTATACCAATAACTCTGTTTATTGTATCATATTGTCCCAATCTGTAATAAAAAGAATTACTTAATTGTATTATCATTTATCTTCCACTGTCCTTTTTTATTCGAACCAATGCGATAAACAATTCCTGATTCTTTTAATTTTTTTATAATCGCAGATACAGATTTTCTGCTAATATGCAACTTATTCGCCATTTCAAGAGTCGTTAATGTCCCATCAGAGCTTATCAATCTGATTATCTCTTGTTCGTTTGGTGAATATTGGTTATGATTTTTATTGTCACCTTTATTGTCACCTTTATTGTCACCCTTGCGATTTATTGCGTTATTTCCTGTTCGTATCACCCGTTCTTCAGGAGCAGAAAATTTTACCATAATATCTCGCGAGTGTATATTATATTCAGGCTCATATATATTATCATTTTTACAAGCTTCAAAAATCTTTTCTATTCCCCTGCCCCAACTTTCTATATATCCTGCCAAATAGAATGAATGTGCAATTAATGGATTATATGGATTAGAGTTATGCTTTCCTAAAAACTCCTTCATAGTCCAATATTCCGGTAGTTTACCGCTGTTTGCAATATATAATTTATCGTCATACACGCTCACTTGAATCGGAATGCCTGATGAATAATCTTTATGCACCACTGCATTCAAAAGTGCTTCTCGTATTGCTTCATACGGAAATGGATATCTTTCTATTCGTTGGATTCCTTCATATGAAATTTTAGCCCTTAAATATTTATCATATATCATATTTATGGCTTTATCTATCTGTTGCATAAGAGGTCCATGTATTTCATCCTGATAAATAATCTCAGCATCTGTTTCAAAAAAACCAATTTTTATATATGAACCAAATACATATTTTTCAGGGTCTTCATGGAAGAGTAAAATTGCCGCATTGGTGAGATAATTATTTTTGTACAAATTTAGCTTATTAACTATACTTTTTGCTGTTTCATTCTCCAATGAGCTATCTAATCTTCCTTTTTTTACTGCATTTCTGATAAAATATTTAACAGCTTCGTCGCTTAAATCTTTATCGGTAACATAAGGTACAGGAACACTATCCCATGTAACCCCTTGTTTTCTTAACATAAAGCTATCCAATGACGCGCCCGTCAATAATTGATTTGTACTTCCCGAACGAACATAATACTTGCCATAACAGCTTACCGGAAAAGGATGCGATATTACATTAATCTCAATGTATTCTTTATTATCGTATTTATTCAAGTTGACTTCCGATACTATTCCTATTGCATTTTTTATTTTGTTCGGCAAATCTTCAAGCAACTTTTTTGCATTATCTACTCCAACCACTTCACCATCATCATTTTTTCCAATATAGAGAACACCACCCTGTGCGTTTGCAAATCCGCAAATCCATTTTAAGTAGTCGTCCTTCCATTTTTCTTTCCACTCTATATTTTGACTCTCAGGCATTATGATACCTCCGTTTAATATATCTCACAATAAATTTTACAATCTTTGCTACTTATTTTAACATATCCATTATTTTTTGTAAAGCCATTTTATTTTTGTGCAAAAATACTGTCTTTTATCCTCCGTTCGTATGAAGTCAATAAATTATCGGTTACAATATTTTCAATATCCGGATTGTCCTCTTTTCGGAATTTAATTGTTACTGTACAGCCGCTTTGTGTTTTCATTACCACAACATTCTCTGCCACTCTATGCATTATAGAATTCATAGCTAATCCTCCCATTTTATAAATCATTTGTTAATAACACAGATTAATTTATCTATATGGTACTCTAATCTCTGTCATTAAAAATTATAAGCAATATCAAATGGCGGCTTGCAAGACCGCTCCATAGGAGTCTCACCTCCCCGACATCCGCCCGGGCTGCTATCATTGCCTGCGACGCTTCTAACGCTCGGACTGTGACTTAGCAGAAGTATCATTGTCTCCGCATACAGTCATCGCCCACAGTCTGCAATTTCTGTTTTCCGGCATAATATTCTAATCGCTCATCTGCTTTTTCAGAATCATGGCGTATCTGCCGTTTGGCTCTTTTATACGGTAATGTATTTGTTTGCTCTTTATACTGCACGGCGTTATCTTCCGCGCTTTCTTTGTAGAAAAATAAAAATAGTTTCTTACTCAGGCGTTATCTGCCTGTTAAAGCATATTTGACAAATATGCTTTAACAGATTGATACAATGCCTATTACATAAACAAATTTAAGTATCAAACCATTACTTTTATAAACTTTTAGGAACCGCAAATTTATGTATTATTCTTTTTATTATTATTTGTTCATTCTCTTCTGACATAGATATATATTTCCGTAAAAGCTGCTCTTCCTCTTTGTTTAAATAAGTCTTTATACCGTTATAATTTTCTTCCGATACAATAATTCCTCCATATCTTCCACGTTTAATAACAAGCGGTATGTATTTATTCAAAAGAATTATATCTCTGTCAATCACATCATCAGACACGGAAAACATTTCTGACAATTCACGTCTTGTCAGCTTACGATAATAAGTAAGTGCAAAAAGCATTTCCATACGTCTGTCAAACGCTAATAATCCTTTTGACATACAATACATACCCCCTTTCACTCTTATTGTAAATCATAATCTCCGCAGTTTTAACGGAGTATAAAAAAATAAATTCAATTTTTTTATTTTTTTCTCTTTTCACTGTCGTAACCCCCAATTTTAACACAATAAATCATCTGCTAAAATCTCTGATTACGGATACCTGATAAACAGATAGTATCTTAGCGCCCGCATAATAAATATAAAACAAGAGCTTTTTTCAAATAAAAAATACAAAACATATTGCAGTATATAACCACAATATATTTTGTATCCTAGTTTAAATACTATATATCTATTTTCTTTTTTTTCAACAAAAAAAGCCGGACATATAA
>CAJUFV010000048.1 GCA_910585795.1 uncultured Clostridia bacterium
AAAATGAGTGTATGTGTTTATAATAATAGATTTTCAACACAGAAACAAGCAGACGCGCAGATAGACGTTACCACAAAGCGAGTTGCTACTTTATATAGAGTGTCAACAAAAAAACAAGTGAGTGAGCAGGAAGATATTCCGATGCAAAAGCAGGCTTGTACAGACTTTGCTGATAGGCAAGGCTGGGTTGTGGTAAAGGAATTTTTAGAAAAGGGTATATCAGGCTTTAAAGTTTCGGCAGATGACAGAGATATTTTGCAAGATTTAATGGAATCTGCACTAAGAAAAGAATTTGATATACTGTTGGTCTTTATGTTTGACCGATTAGGCAGACGTGATGATGAAACTCCCTTTGTAGTAGAATGGTTTGTTAAGCAGGGAATAGAAGTCTGGAGCGTTAAAGAAGGTCAGCAGCGTTTTGAAAGTCATGTAGACAAGCTAATGAATTATATTAGGTTTTGGCAAGCTAACGGAGAGAGTTTAAAAACATCCGAGCGTGTAAGAACAAGATTGTCACAGTTGACAGCGGAAGGAAAGTTTACAGGCGGTGTTATTCCGTTTGGATATATGCAGATTCCTACGGGCGAAGTCAACAAAAAGGGTGTTCCGAAGAAACAGCTTGTAGTTAATGAAAAAGAAGCTGAAATTGTCAGAATGATTTTCCATAAAAGCGTGCATGAGGGATTTGGTTCACATAGGTTGGCAGAATATCTAACAAAGCTTGGAATAAAAACTCACAATGGTGTAGACTTTCAAGCAAATTCAGTGAACAGAATTTTGAAAAATCGTATATACTGCGGTTACTTTGTTTCAAAAGATACGGTTTCACCTAAACAAGAGCATCTTGCTATTATTGATGAAAACATATTTGATATGGCACAGGACATCATTGAGCAGAGAAAAAACAGAAATGATGTTAAAAGTCATGTCGCTATGCAAACAAAAGGCGAGTCGCTTCTTTCGGGTAATATTTTTTGCGGACATTGCGGAACGAGACTGATCGCAACAAAGTCGAATTATAAAACACATGTGATAGGCGGAGTACCCGTAAGAGAGAGTAGACGTACATACATTTGTTATCATAGGTCACGAAAGCTGAATGATTGTGATGGTCAGAGCGTCTATCAAGCGTGGAAAGTAGAAGAAATCGTTTTAAAAATAGTCAGAATGTATCTTGACAAAATCAAGCGTACACCACAGGAACGAGCTTTAGAAACGAAGTTTGAAAAATCAATCAGTAATAAAAAGCAGGAAATTAAACGGCTGAATAAAATTATAGCCGATTTAGAAGAACAGCTTGTAACTTTATCCACTGAGATTGGCAAAGCTTTAATCGGAAGAAGTGAGTTTACAACTGAGATGCTAAAGATTTCGATAGATAAGGTGACTAAAGACTTGGAAGAACACAAGTCAGCACTCGAAAAGTGCAAAAATGATGTGGAGAATAGCAGCGATATGCTGTCAAAGCTCGATTTTTATTATAGTCAGTTTATAGGCTGGGCTGATGAATTTGATAAAGTATCAATAGAAAGAAAAAAGATGATAATTTCTCAAATGTTTAGTTCAATAACAATAAGCAGAGGCTATAAAATTGAGGCTGTTCTCAACACTACATATCAACAGTTCTTTGAATAAATAAGATGTATTTTAAGGTTTAATACTGAGATTTATTTGGGGAATATATGGTAATTAAATAATGAAAAGTTTTTACTTTGTTATAATGTAGATTTTCGTGTCCCGCTTTGTGTGCTGTCAAAAGTACAGCAAAGCAGAGCGCATGACTGTTAATCATGATGTCGCTGGTTCGAGCCCAGCTGGAGGAGCCAATGAGAGGTACTTGAAATTGCGTATAACAATGCGGTTTCGGGTACTTTTTCTTTTATCTGAAATTCCGTTTGTCCGTTATTTTTAAAAATTAATCGCTTTGACAATAGTGTTTGTTGCTGTTGCCTGTACTTCTTGAAATGCATGAGTGTAAATTGACAGCGTTGTTGTCGGTTCAGAATGTGAAATCAGCATACTTGCGTTTAAGTGTCTGAATTTGTGCGGCGAGACAAAGCTCATTTCTGTCCGCTTGCAAAATTCCTCATAATACTTGTATGGCGAAGCCTAAACCATAGGCTTGCCCTCTGCCTGTGTGAACAGTCTGTCCGTTTCAATCCACTTTGTACCAAGAGAAGCCTTGTAATTGTCTTGCCATTCCTTATCATAATATATGCTTTGAGATACATTAAAAAACATATGCATTTTATTGATTTGATATGCATTACCTCTTTTTCTTACTGTGAAAAAAACACTTTATTTCTATGCTTTTATATCTACATTTTAAGAAGTGCTATGATATAATTAACCTGCATTTAGTGGCAAGGTGTATTTTACTATAAGATAGTTTATTATATTATAAAAAAGACAGCCGCAAGTGAGCAACTGTCTGAAGAATTAATGAATTGCTATATTTTCATAGCTTTGTAAGGCAGAGTAATTAATAGTGAAAGAATTATATAAATTCAAATTTTGTTACATCAAATAAACCGGAATCGGTGATACGTATTTCCGGAATTACCGGCAGAGGAAGAAAGGCCAGAGATAGAAAAGGGTCAATTTCATTGTTGATGTTGAGTTTTGCGGCTGCTTCATAAAGCGAGTTATGCTCTTTTGTGACCTCTTCGGCTGATTTTGATGACATAAGTCCCGCAATTACAAGCGGCATAAATGAAAGAACATTTCCATTTGAGCATACGGCAATACCTCCGGTTTTTCCCAGGGTATTTACGGCAAGCGCCATATCTGAATCGTTATCACCTATTACTATTATGTTATGACTGTCATGTCCGATTGAAGAAGCGATTGCGCCATCTGTTATGTTATAGTTGGTTACATAAGCAAGTCCTTTTGTGCCAAGCTGATTGTGACGTTCAATGACGCATACCTTAGATAAGCGCGCGTATTTTTTTACAGTGACTTTTTTAGTTATAATACTGCGAGGAATAAGCTCAATTGCAGTAATAACGTCAGGCAGAGTTTCTTTAAAGAAATCAGTGTCTATTTGTGGAAGATGAACAGTATTTGTAACATTCGTAGTGTTGACCAGTTCGCAGTCAAACAATGCTTTGCCGTTTCTGCATACAAGAATACCGTCCTTATAAACATATAAAATACTTGTCAATGATAAATCGTCAGCTATTACAATATCTGCGGCATATGAAGGAGCTATAGCTCCTCTGTTTTTTATTCCGTATATTTCACAGGCATTGAGGGTAGCCATAATAATTGCGTCAATCGCGTCAAGACCGAGTGAAACAGCTTTGCGTATGCAGTGGTCGATGCTTCCATTGTTAATAATGTCTCCTACAAAACGGTCGTCACTGCAAAAAGCGCATCTGCGCAGTGTGTGTGCGGTTACTCCCTTTATAAGTTTGGCAATATCAAGTGAGAGCGTACCTTCACGCAGAAGAATATACATACCCTTACGTATTTTTTCTGTCATTTCATTCTCCAGGCTGCATTCATGGTCAGTTTTGATTCCAGCTGAAACATAGGCGTCAAGCTCATGACCTGAAAGGAGAGGAGCATGTCCGTCTATAATATCGCCGCATAGCTTGCCGAGTGTTTCCGGCTCACACGAAATAATTCCAGGGTAATTCATCATTTCCGCTATGCCGTGAAAATCTGACGCCATATTTTGAGTTTCGTCAGCTGTAATAGCTGCTCCCGAATGTTCAAAGGGTGTGGCTGGCACACAGGATGGGAGCATTATCTTTACATCAAGAGGAATGTCTGACGATGCCTGACGCATGTAGTCAAGACCATCTTTGCCGCATACATTAGCAATTTCATGCGGGTCGGCAATTACTGTAGTAACGCCGTGAGGCATGACTGCTTTTGCGTATTCAGCCGGAGATGTCATGGAGGATTCGATATGCACATGAGCGTCGACAAATCCTGGCATAACATATTTTCCAGAAACATCAATTTCATTTACTCCGCTGTAGTTGCCTACGCCACATATAATACCGTTGTTTACGACAATGTCCGCCTTATATATCCCGCCGGTAAACACATCAATGATATTGCCGCCTTTTAATATAAAGTCTCCGTTTTCACGGCGCATGGCGGTATCTATATACTGTTTTATATTTTTCATTATAATCACCTCGTATAAACATTATATAACAAAAAATAATAATATTCAAATAA
>CAJUFV010000049.1 GCA_910585795.1 uncultured Clostridia bacterium
GAGCGCATACTCGAAAAGGGGCTGAAAGACGGCAGCAGCATAGCAGAGTTTACCCGTGCTATCCTTGACAGCGGCATACGGGACGAACACTACAAGGCCCGGAGAGTTGCCGTCACGGAGATTTTGACGGCGCACAGGGCAGCGCAGCAGGAGGCATTTATGCAATCCCCGGCAGTCAGCGAGAAGATGTGGAAGCACACCGGGGAATACAGGAACGAGCCACGGCAGAACCATGTTGATATGGACGGCCAGCGTGTACCCGTTGGCGAACCTTTTGAGCTTACAGGAGCGGACGGCAATACCTATGAATGTATGTTCCCCGGCGACCCGATATTACCGCCGGAGGAGCGGATAAACTGCCATTGTATATCACAGCCTGTTGTCAGCGAGGATATTCTCGGTCTGCCGCTGGAAGAAAGACAGAGATTGCAGCAGGCGGCTATTGATGAAATGGACGATGAGTGGGAAAAGGAACTTGACAGAAAAAACAGGGCTAAAGCGGGGATTGATAATGATACGGCAGAAAATGAAAAAGAAAATGATATTTATTGACTATATCTGATATATTATGCTAATATTTGAATACGGGGTAATTGAACAGGGTGTGTGTTAGCCTCCTTATCCTATAACAGGGAGGAGGTGAACTTCCAATTTTTAATGATTGGAGGTGACGCGCTATGTCAGTAGGCGAAGCAATTCAAAGTATGCTTACTTTCGGCTTATTATTAATAGCCGTGTTGACGTACATAGACGTAAAAAAATAACAGCCCCCTGCTTTAGTCGGTTCGGGACTGTTATTATGCAGATACTGTAAGGCTAACCACATCTTGTGGCAATTACCCTTTTATAATTAAATTATAGCATAAAATAAATATTTGTAAAGAGGGCGGTTGAAAAAATCAAGCGTCCTTTTTTTGTGGAAGAACAGAGGTGATTTTAGTGAAGTATATGGGAAATTTTTGAATACATATGAAAAAGCGGAAAAATTAGTATAAGGAGGTGAGAGTTAATGAAAAAAATAGGAAAGGCGTATGAAATCACGGACGCAAAAATCCAATTCGTAAGTCTTGTCGATAATGCGGCAAACAAGCGGCAATTTCTCCTCAAGAAAGAGGACGGAGGCAAGGCGACATTTACGACCTACGGCAGAATTGTCAAAGCGGACGCAGATAACCACTACGTCACCGGGATTGTTTATGAGCCTATGGAGGAGGACAGTCACGGCAATTTTATGACGGAAGATGAAATTACAAAGGCTGCTTATTGGTTCGCTAAAAACGGCGACAAAGTAGATTTGCAGCACAGTTTTGAACCTTTGGACGGCGCAGCGGTTGTGGAAAATTGGGTCGCTAAGGCTGATTTTAAAATTGATGGTGAGGAAATACGCAAAGGTACATGGCTTATGACCGTAGAGGTGGCCGACGAGAGCGTGTGGGAGGGCATTGAGAAAGGCGAAATCACAGGCTTTAGCATGGGCGGCCTCGGAAATTACAGCGAGGAGGACATTGATTTGAATAAAGTAAGCAAGCAGGAAGCCAGCGAGAAAAAAGGACTGTTGAAGCAGTTGGCGGCGGCGTTAGGCTTGAACGTGGTGGAAAAAGGAGCTATGGCAGAACTTTACGAGGAGCGCGGCAAAGGCACTCTTTTTTGGAACGCCTTTAATTCCCTTGAGGAGGTTTTATACAAATACGACCCGATTACGGGCCGCTGGCAGTATGAAACGAATGAGGACAAGGTGCGTGAGTGTCTTGAGGACTTCAATCAGATCATCACCAGCATTCTCACGGGGAAAGAAAGTATTACCAAGACCATTCAGACCGACAGACCCGTAGAAAAGGCCGGGAAGAAAATGAGTGGCAAAAACAGAGAAACGCTCAACGGTATTTATGAAAGTCTTGGAACGTTTATTAAAGAGTTTGACGAGCCGGACGATGATGATAAAACTAAAACAGATAATAACAGGGAGGAAAAAGAAATGACAAAGCAGGAAGTATCACAGATTGTTGAGGAAGCGGTTACAAAAGCAATGGCAGCACACGGCGCTGTTGCAAAAGCAGAGACAGGAGCGGCTGAAATCACTGAGGAGGCTGTCAAAAAAATGGTCGAGACGGCTGTTGCAAAGGCTTTTGAACCGCCTAAGGAAGCCGTTGCCGCAGAACAGATTGGAGAAATGATTACAGCCGCCGTTGCAAAAGCGGTCGAACCTGTTTTGAAAAGCAGAGGACTGCCGAGTAATCTTAATGGAAGTGAAATAGAAAAATCGGCGGAAACACATTACTTGTATGGAATTGTTTAATAACGCGGAGGAAAAAATTATGATGAAAAACAGTGAAATTATCAGAAAAGCGGCTATTGAAACAGGAACGCTGAGTTCGGGAGGACTGCTCAACCCAGAACAGGCGCGTAAATTTATAAGACAAACCTTTGAGGTAACTAATCTCAGTCCGCTTGTGCGTCATGAAATGAGAACGGCTAAAAACGGGGAGATTGACAAAATCGGTATTGCCTCACGTATTTTGAGAGAAAAGACCGAAAATGCCGACGACGGTTACAGAGCGGGCGTTCAAACTTCTCAGGTTAAATACGCTACCACCGCCGTACGTTTGCCTTGGGAAATTACGGAGGAAACGTTAAGGGAGAATGTTGAGGGTCAGAGCTTTGAGCAGACGGTTACAGACCTTATGACCAAAAGGCTTGGAACCGACCTTGAGGACATCTATCTTAACGGTGATGAAGAAGCGGAATCCACTGATGAAAATTATGATTTTCTTAAAATTAACGACGGCTGGATTAAACAGATTGAAAACGGCGGACACGTATATGATGCTTCAAGCGAGCCGTCTATGAGTCTTGATTTATTTTACAAAGCACTTGCGGCGCTTCCTAATAAATATAACAACGGCAAACTACGCTGGCTTATGTCTCCCAGACGTGCGCAGGAATGGGAATTGTTTCTGCTGAATAAGGTTGTGGGAGCGGGCGGAGCTGTTCCTGAAAGTCTTTATACTTCGCCGGCTAAAATTCCTACTGTAGAGTGTCCGTCTATGGCTGACGACAAGATTATTCTTACCGACCCTAAAAATCTTATTGTTGTGAATACATATGATACGAAAATCAGAAAGACTATTGAGGGCAAGACCGCTATTATGCAGGATAAGCGTTTTTACGCAATTCATTTTGATTTTGACCCTATTATTGAGGAACTGGATGCGACTGCTGTTATTACAGGCTTGAAATAAAGGGGGCGATGATTATGGCTTACAGACTGAAATTGAAAAAAGCTATTTCGTATACAGGTGTTGTAAGCGCTTCAAAATCAAATCCTTATGTTGATGTTGAGGATAAGGAAACTGCCGAAAAGGCAGTTTCTACTGGATATTTTGAAATTATATCGGAGGATACCGCGGAAGCGGCAGACAACGCCGAATGTAACGGTAAAAGACTTGGAGAAATGAATATTTCTGAATTGGAAGACCTTGCGGTTTACAACGACATTAGTCTTAAAGGAATTACTAAAAAAGCAGATATTATAAATAAGTTAAAGACTGAACTTGATATTTCAGAGACGGATACTGTTTATTACGGAAGTCCGACTATGACGGAATTGCTGGAGAGTTGATAAATATGTGGATTACGCCTTCTGAAGTAAGAGAATATTCCGATATACAGGCTGTTCGGGAGAGAAGCGACTCAAAGCTTAATGTTGATATAACAAGAGCTCAGCAGTATATTATCGCATATACTCATAATGATTTCAGTGATTTTGAAGAAATACCGGTTTCTGTTAAAACGGCGGCGCTGATACTTGCGGAAGCGTACGGACACAACGCTAATATTTCCGCTAAAGGAATTAAATCGGAAACCTTTGACGATTACAGCTATACGGCTGAAGATACGGCAATCAGTGCCGACAGTCTTGATTTAGCAGCCCTGCTTGATGATTATGTCATAGTCAAGCCAAACAGCGGCGTTACAATGCGAATGAGAAAACTATAGGAGGCTTTTAAATGAGCTTGGACAATTTTTTTGATCACAAGTGTGATATATACCATATCAGAAAAAGCAAAAACTCTCCGGGCTATGGACTGCCCGCTTCCCCTTGCTTTAGTTATTACCCAATACCTGATATTAAAGAACAAATCTGTCATTTTGGCATAAAATCTCAAAGTGTTACTGTTACGCAAAGCTCGCCCGCTAATATTATGGAAGCAAAAATAAAGCTGACTTTGCCTGCCGGAACGGATATAAGGCTTAATGATAAAATTATTGACTGCTCAAACAGTTTTGAATATACGGCGGAAGAACCTCACTGTATCAGAAATCATCATATCTTTGTTTATGTTAAAAAGACAAGAGAGCAAAAGCCTTTGTAATGGGTTGTATTGAATTTGATATGAATGAGGTTAAAGACTTTTTCGGGCGTGTTGAAAAAGCTGCAAAGGGAGATTTTAAGAAAGAATTAAAGCTTTTTTTAGAGGGTTTGGGCAATGAGTTTTTAAGGATAGTTCAGGATGAGATTATCCGGAGGCAGGCGGTGGATTCAAGACAGCTTCTTGCAAGCTTTACAAAAAACGGAATCGATAACGTGTGGGAACTTGAGGAGGGAAGCTTGACTTTAGAGGTTGGAACGAATCTTGACTATGCAAGCTATGTAAACGATGGGCATTGGACTAATCCAAATGGCGTGGCTGAAAGATTTGTGCCGGGGTATTGGAATGGAGACCGTTTTATTTATGACCCGTCCGCAAAGGGAGGTATGCTGCTGAAACAAAAATGGGTTAAGGGAAAGCCTTATTGGGACAGCGCTTTGAGAATAATTGAAAGAATGTATCCAGATTTGCTGGAGGCAGAAATACAGCGGTGGCTTGACAGCTATTTTGAATAGGGGGCGAGGATTTGTTTGAACAGGAAGTCGCAAGTGTGATTGAATATGTAATTGAAAAATCGGGAAATCCCTATCCTTATTATAATGAAGTTCCCGAAGATTTTCTTGTGCCGGCTGTTTACTTTCCGGTGCCTGAAATTGTAACGGGTGCGGACACGTTAAGTACTTATAAACTGACTTATCTTTGGTTTATAGGGTTTTTTCATAAAAACAAAACGGAAGCTTACAATTTGGCTATGCCCGTTTTAAAAAGCATAAAGGACAACCGAAATCAGATTCCGATTATAAACGAAAACGGTGTGTGTACAGGAAAATCTTTTTATGTAAAAAATCCTAAAATTACGGTTTCTGACGAGGGGGTGGTTCAGTTGATTGTTGAATGGGACAGCCGGAGGATTTATACTGCTGAGGCTGTTTTGAAAATGAGGGAATATTTTATTGACAGGTACGCAAAAAAATAATTTGTTATATACTTATGAAAACCTTTTGAGGGCTCTGCCATCAAACTTCCGCAAGCCTTTTTGAAAAAAGGCTTGACCCAAAAACTTTTATGCGAAACTGCCGTTTCGCTGATAAAAAATTAATATATTCGGTAAAAATTATCCTAACCAATAATTTCAATTTTCTTCAGCAAAGCGGCAGCTTTGCGTTATGGGTCAAGGGACAAAGTCCCTTGCAGGGTGCGGGGCAGCGCCACGCGGTCTTTAAGTTAATAATATTTTTATAAAAATTTAGGAGGCGGTTGTTTTGACGGAAATTAAAGAAAATGTTTCTGCTGAGAAAAAACAGAAAACGGTTAAGAATTATGAAAAAAAGTATGGGTTGGGCGAATTGAGAAAAAATTGCCTGACCCTTTTTAATGTAACAACAAGCACTTTTGATGGTGCGGCTTCTTCTTTATCGGGGGAATTTACTGTATTGGAAATGAAAAATATAATTGCCGAATGGCTGAAAAAGGAGGCTAAATAATGGCGGGAGGAAAATTTGATAAGCTTGTGGGTAAGACCAGACCGGGTACTTACATAAATTTTGAGAGTACAAGAAACGACACGCTTGGAAACAGTGACAGGGGTATTGTGCTGCTGCCGCTTATAGGTCATAATTACGGACCGGCGGGAGAATTTATTACCATTTACAATTCAAGCCCCGATGCTCAGTACGCAAAACTGGGATACAGCGTATACGACAAAGACCCGAATAATCAAATGCTGTTGATTAGGGAGGCTTTGAAAAACGCCTCGGCGGTTGTGCTTTATAATGTTTCATCGGGAGAAAAAGC
>CAJUFV010000050.1 GCA_910585795.1 uncultured Clostridia bacterium
AAGCAGTATTGATTTTTACACAGGCAATATTAAAGGTGTTGATATAGTAGTTGCCGCGGCTGGAGTTGGAAAAGTGAACGCTGCGGTATGCGCACAGACTATGATACTCAAGTATTCGCCTGAATTGATTATTAATGTGGGCGCTGCGGGAGGCTTGGCGGATAATTTCAATATAGGAGATATAGCGGTTGCGGATTCGGTAGTGGAGCATGATATGGATACATCGGTAATGGGTGACCCTAAGGGATTTATTACAGGTATAGATATGGTTCAGCTTCCGTGCGATAAGGAAATTGCGGATATGATGGTACACGCGGCAGAAAAGACGGCTAAGCTGCATGTACAGAGGGGTATTATAGCATCAGGAGACCAGTTTGTCAGCACTCAGGAACAGAGAAACAAAATAATTGGTGAATTTAATGCTATTGCGGCAGAGATGGAGGGCGCGAGTATTGGACATGTATGCGTTATGAATAATGTCCGTTTCGGTGTTCTTCGCGCAATATCTGACGGGGCGAATAATGATTCTGTTGTAGATTATCCGGCATTTGAGAAAATGGCAGTAGAAAATTCAGTTAAAATTATTCTTGAGCTTTTAAAAAATATAAAGGAAGTGTTTTAAAATGAGAAAAATTAAAAGCTTTCAGGTAGACCATAGAAAATTGGACAGAGGTATATATATTTCAAGGATTGATTCTGATATTATAACATATGATATGCGTTTTTGTAAGCCGAACAGTTCAGAAGTTCTTGACAATATAACAATGCATACAATAGAGCATATGCTTGCCACCTTTGCTAGAAACTCAGATATAAGCAGTGAGGTAATATATTTCGGACCTATGGGCTGTCAGACTGGATTTTATTTTATTGTGCGTGACGTTATATCAAAGGACAAGATATTAAAAACTATAAGGACGATGCTTCAAAATACGATTGAGCATAACGGAGAAGTATTTGGAGCTAGTGAAATAGAATGTGGAAACTATAAAACGCTTAATTTGGATAAAGCAAAACAAGCATGCCGTGAGTATCTTGACGCTATCAATGATATGAATGAGATTATTGATTATGACGAGGTAAACCGCAGGTAAAAAATATATTGAACAACATAAACCACCCGCTATGCGGGTGGTTTTTATGGTACTTATTATCAGATTATTTCCACAGTATGACGGGTTGCGTGACAGTTTATATTAACTGCCACAGGTAGTCCGGCAATATGAGTGGGGTATGTTTCTATATTTACGGCAAGAGCCGTTGTTGTTCCGCCCATACCCTGAGGGCCTATGCCCAATTTGTTTATTGTGCTTAGAAGTTTTGATTCTAAATCTGCGTAGAAGGGGTTGCCATTTTGTATTGTTATGCTGCGTGTAAGAGCTTTTTTCGCCATTTGGGCGGCTTTATCCATAGTACCTCCTATACCGATTCCTATTACCATCGGAGGACATGGATTTGCGCCTGCTTTCCGGACAGTGTCAAGGACGAAGCTGATAACACCGTCCAGACCATCTGAAGGATTTAGCATTTTAAGCGCGCTTTTGTTTTCGCTTCCGAATCCTTTGGGCGCGAATGTAATTTTGATATTATCACCCTGTACAAAGTCATAATATATAACGGCAGGTGTATTATCTTGGGTATTAATTCTGTTTAAAGGGTCTGATACAACAGATTTTCTGAGATAACCTTCAGTGTATCCCTTTGAGACGCCTTTGTTGACAGCGTCAGTAATTGTGTCTCCTTCAATAAATATCTCATTGCCTATTTCAATAAAGAATACTGCCATACCGGTATCCTGACATATGGGAACCTCTTTGCGGTGTGCAATATCCGCATTTTTTAGCAGGTTTCGAAGCACACCTTTTGATATATCAGATTTTTCAGCTTGTATGCTGTTTTCAATAGCAAGTTTAATATCGCTGTTTATATGACAGTTTGCTTTTATGCACATATCTCGTACAGTATCCGTTATTTTGTCTGATTGAATAATTCGCATAGCGGCCTCCTTATCCTATTAGTACCCATGAATCAAACCATTTCAGAAAATGTCTAACATACTCAGGATTACACGGATGACCTGAAAGAACAGGATAGAACATTATAAATAATACTATTACAAGCGCCGTATAAGCAAATATACCGTATATAACTGCTTTTTTATTTTTCGCTTCATT
>CAJUFV010000051.1 GCA_910585795.1 uncultured Clostridia bacterium
AAGCTGTACGCAGTGCAGGTTTTACAGCGGCGCGGGCAGACGCTGTCAGCTTAATAAGGAATTAATCGCGTTTCCGGAAAGATATACGGGCGATTATTGCCCGCTTGAAATAGAGAAATCAGAGGAGGAAAAATAATATGGAATTTATAGTAAAAGCTAATGAGGGTGCCGTGATAGAGCCTTTGGCTGAGGGACTTTATACAGGTGTTTGTACTAAGCTGGTGGATTTAGGCCGGCAGTACAGTGAGAAATATGATAAAAAACAGCACAAAATAATGCTGGGCTGGGATATAGCCGGAGAGAAGCTTGAGCTTTCGGACGGCAGGAAGGTCAACAGAACAATGTGGAAGGAATACAGCATGAGCTTAGGCGAGAAAGCAACATTAAGGAAGGACTTGCAGTCATGGAGAGGCAAGGCATTTACCATTACTGAGCTTGCGGGCTTTAATCTGTGTCAGATATTAGGAGCGCCGTGCCAAATGCAGATTATACATACGGAGAGAAATGGAAGCAAATACGCGAGCATAAGCGCGATAATAGCTTTTCCGCAAGGTATGATAAAGCCTGAGGGTGAGTATCCAACGCTGTTTCTCAATTTAAGAGATGAGAGAACATTTAAGGAATTCAAAGCTCTGCCGGTATGGATACAGGATAAAATAAGGGGAGCTGAAAATTATGAGTCATGCGGCTTAAAGGACTTTGCCGACAGGGATGACAATACGGGGAATTACTCTGATATAGACAGCTTCTCCGACATGGACGCTGACGAAGACGAATTACCGTTTTAAAGAGGTGATGTAATGGCAAGACCGCAAAAAAAGGGAATAGATTACTTTTCCTTTGATGTGGGATTCTTCGATGATAGAAAAATAAGAGAGCTTAGAGGTAAATTCGGCTCTGACGGAATAACGGTATATATTTATCTGTTATGCCTCATATACAAGGAAAACGGATATTACGCGGAATTAGACGATGGCTTTGATTATGTGGCCTCGGCTGATTTGAATATGGATAGTGAGAAAATAGGGCAGATTATAAACTTCTTATGTAAACGGTCACTGTTTGACGATAAACTTTTTACATCGGACAAGGTTTTAACTTCCCATGGCATACAATTGAGATTTCAGGAAGCGGTAAAAACAAGGGCCGCGAAGAAAGAAATCTTAGTTAATAAGTTTTGGCTTTTAAGTGAGGATGAAACCCAAGGCTATATTAAGTGTACAAATTTTCAGGATTTATCCAAAAATAACTATAGTTATTCCGTGAAAAACAATAGTTTATCTACGGAAAAAAACCATAAAGCAAAGAAAAGTAAAGTAAATGAAAATAAAGCAGATGAAAGTAATGTGCTGTCCGCTGCTGTTCCGGAAAATATAATTGAGCTTTATCAGGAAAACATATCGCGTAATTACATAACACGTATAGAGCTTGACAGCCTTGAATTTTGGCTGTCAAGAGTAGACGCGGATATGCTGGAATGGGCAGTAAGGGAAGCTGTGGGAAATAACAAGAGAACATGGAAATACATAGAGGCCATACTTAACAACCACTTTAACGCGGGGCGTACCACGCTCTCAGCAGTATTGGAGAGTCAGAAGTATTTTAAGGCGAGGAAGGAGCAGGCGGAGAGTGTGTACAATGATGACGGCTATGACTATGA
>CAJUFV010000052.1 GCA_910585795.1 uncultured Clostridia bacterium
ATATTAATAATTGGAGTTGTACTTATGGTGGCGGCGGGTGGACATAAAAAAAGCGTTCCGTCTGTAAATACCGATGTAAAGCAAAGCGCTGCGGAGGATGACGAAAGCAGGCTTGAGGCTATTCTATCTCAGATAGACGGAGCAGGCGAGGTATCGGTTATGATAACCTATTATTCAAGCACGGAAAAGAATATCGCGTATGAAACAAAAACTGCCTCAAGAGAGGACAAGAGCGAGGAAAGCGAGGATAGGAAGGCTGTTATGACTGACGGAATGCCAATGGTGGTAAAAGAAGTGTACCCGAAAGTCAAGGGCGTTATTGTGACGGCGCAGGGGGCAGGAAATACAACGGTAAAATCGGCAATTTCCGAGGCCGTTGCCGCCGCCCTTGATGTACCTGTACATAGAATATGTATATATAAAAAGGAGGAGTAACATAATGATTTTGAAGAAGAAGGAAATAATTGCGGCATCGCTGGTGGTACTGATAGGAGTTGCGGGATATCTGAACTGGTCATATCAGGACACGATAAGAGTTCAGGATGGTGAAAGCTATATTGAAACCGGCAAGAAGCTCGGCGAGGCTCAGTATGTAAATGCTGTGGATAATTCGGAAGAGAAAGAAGATACTGCTTCTGAAAAGTCAGAAGAGACAGCGGCGGAAGGCACAGATGAAGCTGGAAATGCTGAGACGGAAGATAATAAAGCTCAGACTACTCAAACAGTGGCTGACACCGGAAATTATTTTGAGCAGGCGAGAATGAATAAAGAAACCTCGCGTTCAAAGTCTCTGGAAATCCTGAATCAGACAGCGGAAAATGAAAGCTTTGACGCGGAAATACGTCAGAAAGCAGGTGATAAAATTCTTGCGGTCGCGGGAAATGTTCAGAAGGAATCTGAAATTGAAAGCATTGCGCAGTCAAAGGGATACAGTGAAATATGTGTGTACGTTGACGATAATGAAGCTAATGTAATGGTGCGTAAGGATGGTTTTGCCAGTGACGATGTTGTCAAATTAACTTCAATAGTAACGGAACAGCTTAAAATTTCAGCGCAAAACGTAAAAATAGTTGAAGTAAAGTAAAATTTGTGTTATACTATATCTATAATATTATTCAGGAAAAATTATGGAGGTAGCATTATGGACGAGGAATTCAGAAATGAACTTGAGACAGAGGTCGAAGTAACAGTGGAAGCAGAAACAACTCCTGAAACAGAAGAAGAAACTGTTGGTAATATAAAGATTTCTGTTGATGTAGTGTCAACAATCGCGGGTATAGCGACAACTGAAATTGAAGGTGTTGCTGGAATGTACGGTACATTTGCCGGAGGTATTGCTGAAATGCTTGGCGCAAAGAAAAATCCTTCAAAGGGTGTTAAGGTTGATATGAATGAGTCAAGCGTGAAAATTGACCTTTATATTGTGGTGGAATATGGTGTAAGAATACCTGAATTGGCTTGGGAAATTCAGGAAAATGTCAAAAATAATGTTGAGACTATGACGGGGCTTGAGGTTCAGAAAGTTAATATCCATATTGAGGGAGTAAGCTTTGAAAAGGAAAATGAAGAGCTTATAGAATTTGATGATAATATTGGAGATAAAGCTGTAAATACAGAAGAAGAGAATTCTCAGGATTAAGAATATAATTGAATAAAAAATTAGTCCGATGTAATATCGGACTAATTTTTTTGCTTTATATATTTATCAGATGTTTAAGAAGTTTTTTTATATACGCGCTTGACGCGGGCTTTGTCTGATATATTTTTTTATTGCTGCGCATAAGACTGTAGGCAGCAGTGCGTGCTGTTGAGACAGCGTATTCTTCCGCGAATACAGAGCTGTTGTCGTTGTCTGTAAAGTCGCCTGAAACAGCCATATTATCAATTCCTGTTGGGATAATCTCCAGTTTTGATGAAACAGGCGATAAATATGATTTGTCATATTTTCTATGACATGGAATGACATTGATAACTGTATCGCGTATATCGTTCCACGCGTCGTCAAGATTTAAGCATGAAATTAGTTCATAAAGTATTTCTGAGCCGCTGCAGTCTGTTATGACTTTGCCGCAGTATTCGCCGCGAGCCGTGAAATTCGCGGCAGTTCCCCATAGGATTACAGTATCTTCATTCTGATTTTTAAAATGCGTCTGCGGAACCGCGCATAGTGTCATTTTCCAGCTTGAATTATCAAGAATTATTACCCCGTCTGTTCCTAATGCTCCGCATGTCACCTTATCAATGAGCTCCGGTAAAAGCCTGTTGGAAAGGGTAATTGTAAATTCTACTGACATACCGCTGTCAAATTCGTCGAAAAAGACAGACGGGTCCTTAAAGGCAGGGTGTTTTTGAGAAAGCTTTTCCCATAACATATACGGTGACGTAAATGTTTTTGAAACACTTTCGTTGAAGTTCCCGAATGATTCGCACTGAGCTATTTCGTCGGTAGGGAATATACAGATATCTCCATCGTTCAGATATACGGTTTTGCGAATATTTCTGTCGGTAAAATGAATAGCGTCTGCTTTGCCGTTCTCAAAGTCAATGTCCGTAACAAACGCGTTTTCTTTTACATCCGCATTGTGTTTAATCAGATGAGCTTTCAAAGGCTCCAAAATTTCTTCATGGCGGTCAAAATCACTAGGAAGTGTTCCTGAAAGCATATTATCCATATGAGTAATACAGTTGATAAATTCAAACGCGTTTGTTTCTTCGCTGAAGCCGTAAGCTGCGCAGAGCAGTTTCCAGAAATATGTTGCAAAGAAATCATGCGGAAGCGCGTCCTGTAGAGGTATGCTTTGAAGAAGCTCCTTTTTTGTCTGCATAAGTGACATTACTGCTTTTCTGTGTTGTTTTTCTAATTTTATTTTTGAAATATCAATTACATTTTTTTGCTCATCTATAAATGTTATATTTCTAATTGCAGGATTGGCAGAATAAATATTCAGGATTTCGTCTGCGACAGTTAAATCAGGAATATCAAGAGAGTGAATATCGCTCATAAGCTCAAAAAAATTCATGCTGTTAATGCTGCTTATTAGTTTGCCTCTACGGCAGATATAGCCTGTTTTGTTGTTGCCGCTATGATATGCATTTCCGGTGAAAATATGGACATGAGAAGGTGTAAATCCGCAGTCTCGTATAAGATAGAGAGCAGACGCGAGAGCGGAAAGACCGCCGCCTGTAATATATGCGTGTTTGTTCGAGAGAGCAAGCTCCTCGTCACGTATAAAAGCCTGATGCTTACGATATTTTGTTACAGCGATTGCTGTTGCCGCCGCAGCGGCTGTAACGGCAGCGCTTATCACTATAATTTTCTTTAAATCATTTTTGTTCACGGTAATACACTCCTAACCCCTTAATAAATCTTATTATTAGTATATCACAAAAAAAACAATTTGTACATATAAATATTTCCAAGCTGTAAATATTTATTGAAAATGCTGTCAAAATGTGCTATACTAAAATAAATAGTACTAGGAAAAGAGGAAAGAGAATGAAAAAATTAAATTTATTTTTAGCGTCATTGTCGGCGGCAGTAATTATTTTTTCGGCAGTATCAGCGCAGGCATCGGATATTTCTATAATTGTAAACGGACAGAAAATAGAGACGGAAACACCTGCTGTTATTGTTAATGACAGAACCTTTGTGCCGCTAAGAGCGGTAAGTGAGGCGTTAGGCTGTGATGTTGCGTGGGACGGAGACACAAAAGGTATAACGCTTACTGATGGTGACAGCATGTATTTTACATGGATAGGGCGTGACCATGTATTCAAGACAACAGCTACAGAATTGGAGGATACGACAGTTTTAGAGACAGCTCCTGTTATAATGAATGATTTTACAATGATACCATTCCGCGCTATATCGGAAATGTTTGGGGCAGAGGTGGATTGGAACGGAGACACGTTTGAGGTGAGCGTCAAATATCCAAAAAGAGAGGTGGAGGCAGGACTCGCCGAAAGATTTCGTACATATTCAAGAGAAATGGATAGAAAGTATGATGTATACAAGGGATATGCGGATGGAACAGGAAAGGTAGTAAATGCTGAAATTCAGTTTGAAAACGGAGGAAGCGTAAAGCTTGAGCTGTATCCGGATATTGCTCCTTTGACAGTCGATAATTTTGTAAAACTTGCGAATGAGAAGTTTTATGATGGACTTATATTTCATCGTGTTATAAACGGATTTATGATTCAGGGCGGCGGATTTGACACAAGTCTGAATCAGAAAAAAGCTGATAATATTAAGGGTGAATTTATTGTAAACGGATGTTTTAATCTTATTCCGCATAAAAGAGGAGTTATTTCTATGGCGCGTACTATGGCCAGCAATGATACTGCTTCAAGTCAGTTTTTTATAATGCATAAAGACAGTCCGTCGCTGAATGGGCAGTATGCCGCTTTTGGAAAGGTTACAGAAGGTATGGAGTATGTGGATGCGATTGCTCAGACTGAAACAAAAACGGTTGAGGAAAATGGTATGGAAGATGTTCCGGTGGAAAATCAGATAATAAAAACTGTTATTATTAAGTAGAATGATGTGACAGAAAATCATTCTATTTGGAGACATGATGACTCGTATACGGAACATTAGCAGTTATGTGAAAAATTCATTTGATATGATAAAGTATACAGATATTAAGGTAAAAAGACGTTGCTTACATTTGTAAGCAACGTCTTTTTATTATTCTGTTATGTAAATCCGTGTTCTGAAAGGAATAGTATTTGCAATCCAGTTAATATCCTGCGGGTGAAGCCGTATACATCCATGTGAGATGTTTACTCCTACACGTCCATCATATTCGCCGCCGCCGTAATAAAGCAAGGTCGAATGCAGGGCGTATCCATTATGGAAACGCAGTACAGGCCCGACATAGTATCCGGGATAATCCCATCTAGTTCGTTCTATATATTCAAACTGGCCAGTTATAGTCGGAGTATCCCATGCTCCCAGCGCGCACGGAAATTCTTTTTGCAGTTCCCAATGATATTGCGAACCTTCATATACACGTACTTTATATTCATGCTTGGAAACCCATACAAGATAGTTTGTACGGCTTGATATTCCGTTTCTATTTACAGGAGTGCGGCTTCGGTATTCCCAAACCATTGGAGATTCGGTAATTACGATGTCAAAGTGGTCTCCGAAGTCAAGCACATCAAGGTTTGAACCGAATGCTTCAGCAAGTGTTCTGACAGGAACAAAGAGTGAGCCGTCCAGATAAACTGCCGCATGAGGAGCGTATGTGTCCTGACCGAGAATTGTAGTATAGGCGCTGTTTGCGTTGAAAATAACTTCATCAGAGCCTATAGAGCAGACAACGCTGTCATAATTGGCATCATATCGTACTTTCAAGCCGATAGCTTCTCCTATCGCGCGGACAGGAGCCATGGCTACATCGTCAACTATTCTTGCGTGGGGAGAAACATTTTGTATAAGATTACCGCCTATATATATGCAAAGCTCTTTGTCGTAATAAGGGTTTGCGTCCATAGCGCAGCCGTTATTCTGTATGTACTCTTTATTTTCATTGTAATAACCGTAGGTCTGAACCTCGACGCTTTCACCTTCTTTTATGACTGTATCATAATATTTTAGTGAACGGAGTCCTGATACAAGCTTTAAAGTAAATTTTTCTCCCATACGGTATTGAGGCACGTCAAACACCATGCTCACAGACGGAGTATCCCAGCCTATGTAACGAAGGCGTGAGCCGAGAAGTTCACCGTTTTCATTGTAAAGCTCTACAACTGCGTTGTTGGAAATAATATGCTTTGGCTTAATTACATTTATATCAAGCTTGAATTCTGTTGAAAGCTCATGTGCCGGTACAGCAGCTGCTGGAGACGGAGAAGCCGAGGGTAATACTGTTGAGTTAATGGTTTTATCATCATTTAGCTCTGTGTCAGATGCTTGAGCTGTTGTATCAGGTGTTGACTGCGGCGCGGTTGTATTTAGCGGCGCTGATGTCTCCGCCGTCTGTGCTGTAGGAGCCGGCGACGGTGATGCCGCCAATGTGCCTAAACTACTTGTAATTATTGAAACTGTGATGAAAGCGGATAGCAATTTTTTCATAATTAAATCTCTCCTTGATGCATTATAGAATAATAATACCATATTGTGATATTAAAGTCAATAAATCAATTTGACGTTGGAATCTTTTTGTTATATAATTTTATAAAAAGGGGGAGTGATTATGAAATTTGGGATAATCGCGTTTTTATCAACAGTTGTCGGCGCGATAGTAGGAGTGGGCGGAGGTCTTGTGATACGGCCAATGCTTGGTTTTTTTGATGTGACAAAAGGGCTGGCGTCTTTTTCGTCTGCTTCATGCGTGTTTTGCATGGGAATAGTCAGTCTTATAACAACGGTAAAAAAGGGAGCTAAAATACAGCTTAAAGAAACAGTAGTGCTTGCGGCGGGAAGTATATGCGGAGCGTTTGCCGGCGGAGCAGGAATAAAATTTGTGAGCGGAGAATTTATAAAAATAGGATATATATTCGCTATGGCATTTGTTCTTGTATGTATGGCAGCGAGAAAGCGCATGCCTAGAATTAAATTAAAGAATCCTCTGCTGCAATTTCTTACGGGAGCAGTGACAGGAGGCCTGTCGGGATTTTTTGGAATAGGCGGCGGCCCGTTTCAAATGACGGCGCTTCTCCTGCTGTTTGACCTTGAAGCAAAAGAGGCGGCGGTACAGAGTATATTTATAACTCTGCTTACTACTTTAAGCTCTCTTATTCAGTACGCCGTGAGCGGCTACTGGGATTTTTCGCTGGCATTATATATGATGCCTATGGCGGTGCTCGGTGGTTTTATCGGCGGATTGCTGAACAGGAAATTAGACAGCAAATATGTGTCATGCTTGTTTACCGCGACAGTTGTTTTTATTATATTAATGCAGATATATTCGGTATTTATAAAATCATTGTAAAGAAAAAACAAACAGAAATCTTAAAAATCCTTCCTGTTTTTAAGTACGATATGGTTTTGTGTTAATTATCCTTTAAAAATAACCGTTCAATATTTGCGCATTTTCCGTTTGTCTCATCGATATCAAAAATACATCCGCAGAACTGGCCTTTGTTATGTGATATTTCAAATTTCTGAGGCATACCTGTGCGGAAACGGTGTACAATATACGATGGTTCCCTTCCCAGCACTGACAGCTGAGGGCCTGTCATGCCGATGTCAGTGATATGGCCTGTACCGTTTGGGAGAATAACCTCGTCCGCAGTTTGCACGTGTGTGTGTGTTCCGAATATGGCGGAAACTTTTCCGTCAAGGAAAAACGCCATTGCGAGCTTTTCGCTTGTAGCTTCCGCATGAAAGTCTACAAGTATAATGTTGGTGGATTTTTTCAGCTTTTCAATTTCTCTTTCGGCGGCTTCAAAGGGCGAGTTTGAAGGCTCAAGATACGTTCTGCCTATAAGGTTTATAACGCCCGCTTTTACACCGTTTTTGGCGGTATAAACAATACTGCCTTCACCGGGACAGCCATCGCTGTAATTAGCGGGGCGGATAACATTGCCCTCCTTGCGCATTATGTCGGCAACCTCCTTGCAGTCCCATGTGTGATTGCCCATGGTTATGATTTCAACTCCCGCGCGGGTAATTTCATTATACGAGTTGCGGGAAAGACCTCTGCCATGAGTGGCGTTTTCACCGTTGGCTATAACTAAATCTATATTTTTCTTATATTTCAGTTCGTCAACATACTTGAATAGCATCTCGCGCCCTATGCGGCTTACAATGTCGCCGATACATAAAATTTTCATAAGAATATAATATCCTTTCTGTTAATTTACATTATTATCTCTATGTCAAAAAATTGTTCCTGAAAAGCTGTCAGGCTGATAATATCAGTTTTTGAAGGGAAAAAACCTTCAGGAACTACAATCCATTTGTTTTCAATATCATTTTTCCGGTGAATTACGGCGGCTATTAGACCTGTAAAGTTTTTTAGCGGTTTATTTACTCCTAAAATGTATGCGTCCTGTTCTTCGCCGTCGCCGGCTGTGATAACGGTGATATATCCGTAATTGATAGGATATATAATATCGGGATAATTAGGATGACGGCTTCCGATGGGTCTGTCAACGGTAACAGTAACAGTTTTGCCTATAATCTGAGATTTCATTAAAATATCCTTTCGGCTTTAATATAAACAAAAAAGGAGCGGTACAGAACGGGTAGAAGCTAAACGGCAGATAGCTTATACAGTGCCTTTATCGCAAAGTATCAAAGCCAAATCCGTTTACGCTCTGTAACAGCCCCAAATTTTCCGTTTTCAGAAAGCTTATTTAGCGTAATCAACAGCTCTAGTTTCACGAATCAGACTAACCTTAATCTGACCCGGATATTCAAGCTCACTTTCTATGCGTTTAACAATATCCTTAGCTACAAGCACCATGCTGTCGTCTGAAACAACTTCCGGTTTAATCATAATTCTGATTTCGCGGCCTGCCTGTATAGCGTAGGATTTATCAACACCCTCAAAACCATTGGCGATTTCTTCGAGCTTTTGCAAACGCTTGATGTAGGTTTCAAGATTTTCACGTCTGGCTCCGGGACGTGCCGCAGATATTGCGTCGGCGGCCTGTATAAGCGAAGCGACAATAGTCTGCGCTTCAACATCGCCGTGATGCGCCATAATGGCATATACAACATCTTTGTTTTCACGGTACTTCTTAGCGATATCCGCTCCGATAGTAACGTGAGAGCCTTCGACTTCATGGTCAACTGCCTTGCCGATGTCATGCAGGAGTCCCGCACGTTTCGCAAGCGAAACATCAACACCCAGTTCACCGGCCATAACGCCTGCAAGGTGTGAAACCTCAATACTATGCCTTAAGACGTTTTGACCATAGCTTGTTCTGAATTTAAGTTTACCAAGCAGCTTGATAAGCTCAGGATGAAGTCCGTGAACACCTGTTTCAAATGTGGCGCTTTCACCCTCCTGCTTGATAATCGCTTCAACCTCTTTGCGAGATTTTTCAACTGTTTCTTCAATACGCGCCGGATGTATACGTCCGTCAACGATAAGCTTTTCCAGTGCAAGACGCGCGATTTCACGTCTGATTGGGTCAAAGCTTGAAACAATAACTGCTTCCGGCGTATCATCAATAATTAGGTCAACGCCTGTAAGTGTTTCAAGAGTTCTGATATTCCGACCCTCGCGGCCTATTATACGGCCTTTCATTTCGTCACTTGGAAGATTTACAACAGAAACAGTGGTTTCGGCAACATGATCCGCAGCAACCTTCTGTATCGAAAGCGCAACAATGTTCTTTGCATTTTTTTCCGCGTTTTCCTTTGCCTCTTGCTCAATTTCTTTAACCATTATGGCAGCATCGTGTTTTGTCTGGACTTCGATGTCCTTAAGAAGCATTGCTTTTGCTTCCTCAGCGGTAAGTCCGGAAATTTTTTCGATAAGTGCCATCTGCTGGACTTTTATTTCTGCTATTTCTTGTTCTTTAGATTCAAGGGCTTTCAGCTTTTGAGTGTAAGCCTGTTCCTTTTTCTCTAAATTATCAGTCTTTTTGTCTAAGTTTTCTTCTTTTTGATTAAGTCTGCGTTCCTGACGAGTAAGCTCGTTCCTGCGTTCTTTAATCTCAGCTTCAAGAGAAGTACGAAGCTTTTGATTTTCTTCTTTTGCTTCAAGCATCATTTCGCGCTTTTTGGCGCTTGCGCTCTTCTCGGCTTCTGCGACAATAGACTTTGCTTTTTCTTCAGCGCTGCCGAATTGTGCTTCGGCTATTTTCTTTCTGTGGGCAATGCCAAGGTAAAAACCGGCTATAGTGCCCGCAGCGCATAATACGACTGCAACGATTATCATTACAATCAATAATATTGGATTATTAATCGGTAACACCCCCATAAAGTATTATTCCAAGACCTGCAATGGGGGACTTCTTAAAATGACTGCTTCCTATAAACACCCATAGTATAATAACCTGGGAACCGGAAAATATAAGTGCAGGTAAAAAC
>CAJUFV010000053.1 GCA_910585795.1 uncultured Clostridia bacterium
AAAATAATAATGATTATATAAAGGAGATAACACAAATGACCGAAGAATTAAAACAACAAATTGATGAATTCCGTGAAAAAGCCGCGCGGTTCAGCAAGGGCGAAATAAGCGTCAAGGATTATAAAAGCTTTTCAGGAAAATTCGGCAGTTACGCGCAGCGCGGCGCGGAATCCGCCATGCTCCGTCTGAGGATAGCCGGAGGATGTCTGTCAAAGGAAAAGCTTAAATCAATCATTGATATGTGTGATAAATATAACATACAGCATCTTCACTGCACCACATGTCAGACCATACAGCTTCATAATATTCCTTTTGATATTCTTGCCGACCTAATGACAGACGCTATTGAAAACGGCTTCTACACTCCGGGCGGCGGCGGTGATTTCCCCAGAAATGTAATGGTTTCTCCGCTTACAGGCGTAGAAAAAGGCGAAAATTTTGATGTGCTTCCATATGCGCAAAAAGCCTCCGAATATCTTTTAACTCAGATTGACGCGGTAAAAATGCCGCGCAAATTAAAGGTATGCTTTTCAAGCTCTCCTGCAAACACTGTTCACGCAACCTTCCGTGACTTAGGCTTTGTTTCCCGTCCGGAAGGCGGATTTGATGTTTACTGCGCCGGAGGAATGGGGTTGAATCCTCGTATGGGCGTCAAAGCAGCTGAAAATATTGACGGCTCAAAAATTCTTTATTATATAAAAGCCATGATTGAGCTTTTCTGTGAATACGGCAATTATGAAAACCGTTCAAGAGCGCGTACAAGATATTTACAGGACACCCTCGGAGATACGCTTACAGAAAAGTACAGCGAATTTGTAAATAAGGCCATATCTGAAGGCGGACTTGATATAAATGTCATTCAAGAGAATATAACAAAACAGGGTATTGAAACGTCATGTGATTCAAGACGTATTATTGAGCAAAAGCAAAAAGGACTATATACTGTTAAATTCCATCCAATAGGCGGAAACATTGACCCTCAGATATTAAAGAACATTTACACAGCCATAAAAGATATGGATTCAGTGTCGCTGCGTGTTTCTCCTGAAGAAACAATATATATAATAAACTGTAACGGTGAAGAAGCTGAAAAAGTTATATCCGTTACAGACAGCGGAGCAAAAACAGACATTGAGGAATCGGTATCATGCATAGGCGCGTCAATATGCCAGCAGGGGCTTCGTGATTCTCAGGAGCTTCTAAAACGTGTGCTAGACGCTGTGAAACCATATAATTTCGCTCCTGACGCGTTGCCTGTTATGCATATAAGCGGATGTATGTCATCCTGCGGCACACATCAGATTGGTTCTATAGGCTTTCACGGCAAAGTAAAAATGATTGATAAAAAACCGGTACCAGGCTTCACAATAAATATTAACGGCAGTGACAAACAAGGGCATGAGCATTTTGGCAAAGAGCTTGGAGTAATTGCGGCCGATGATATACCTGATTTTATAGTTGAGCTTGGCAAGTCAGTTACTGCCTCTAATATGAGTTATCAACAGTATGCTAATGAAAATCAAGATAATTTAATTTCTATAATCAATAAATATATTTAAACGTAAAATGAGCGTATTATTTCAAATAATACGCTCACTTTTTTATTCTGCCTAATTATCTGTATATACGAAAACGGCATAAGCACAATTTTTTTATGCTTCAATAAAATCAGTTACCACATCATATAAATGTATCGGGTCAAGATTCTCCGCATTGCAGAGACAAAGCAAATTCTCAATATCCTCTCTGTTTACAGATATATCGTTTACATGAAATTCTTCATCATACCATATTCCATAAGTAGTATACTCTATGTTGTCTATTGTCGTTTTACCTTCTGTTACCTTATACATTTTTTATCCTTTCTTTCATTAGTATTATGTAATTTTAAAATGTTATATAAGCATTACAAAATTTCTTTTGTATTTCCCCCCGCAAAAACGCTCTATTAATATGAAGCTATATTGCTGTACTTTGTAACGCTTTCAATAAGCGACCAGCTGCTTGTGTATGAACGGTGAGTTGTTTTCACACGGTATGAATATCCCTTTGGAACATAATAATTTTGCTCTATTATTGCCCAATCACTATCACTGTCTGACCATGATTGAATAGTTGTCCATCCGCTGCTGGTATTCTGCTGTAATTCTACAGTTACGCCTGCATTATATCCATCTCTAACTGTTGTTGTGCCCTGACAGTTCATCTTTCCTGAGCCCATATGCTTTAATCCGCTGGAAGTAGTTACAATAGCAGTATATTTCGGCTGAATATCCGTATCAATAACTGCCGAAGTTTCCGCTTCACCCCCCTGTGCATACACGCTCATGCCACCTGCGCAAGCGCTTAGCGCTAATGTAAGCGCAAGAATTTTAGTAATCATTGATTTTTTCATACGAAAAATCCCTCCTTAAAATAGTTTTCATAAATAAAACCCTTTTAAAGAGGAATTTCGGACAGCTTTCTACAAAATTCGACAAAACTTACAAAAATATCCAGCACCGTAAAATGTTTTTAGTTAAATTTTATATTTTCTACTATATTTATGAGTATATCTTTCGTCGTATTACCATATACGCTTATTGTAGTTTCATCAATGTAATATGTTAAAATATCAACGTCTGACTTTTTACTGTAAAACACATCTATACCGTTTAAATTCATTTTTTCCACTTCAGCATCTTCTTTATCAATACTGATTCTACTGGACGTTCCTTTTTTTTCAACTGTAAAATACTCTTTTTCATTTATAAACTTTAAAAGCAATATATAGTCTGTATTTTCTTCTTTTTCCAGCTCAAAACCTTCCGGCACATATCCTAATGTAATATCGCCATTGGAATAAGAAGTACCGTCATTAAACGATATTTCTGTATTAGTTTCCTGTTTATTTGTAAACATGTTAAGGAAGCGAAAACGAAAAGCGTCAACATTAAACACTACCGCGCCTGACACAACAACCAAAAATGTAAAAAGGACGGCCGCTCTCGACGCGTATTTTTTAAACTTATTCATATAAATTTTACGCTTTGCGCGCGCAAACATTTTTTTCATTCTCTGCTGATGTTCCTTAGAGAGCTCCTCTTTCTCTCCCTGAATAATTTCTTCCCCAAGTTCTTTAGCGGCTAAAGCGGCACTCTCTTTAAGAAGCTCCTCAAACAAATTATTCATACTGTTCTTTTTCATAGTCACCTCTCCTCTCTTAAAAATTCTGCAACCTTCACCTTTAAACGATAAATACCTTTTCTTACTGCTGCCGCGTTCATTCCATTCGCATCTGCCAGCTCTTCTATCGTCTTACGATTTGTGTAATACAATATAAACATCGCGGCATATGCAGAATTTTCACGCTTAAGAAATTCAGCGGCCTTTTTAACAGCTTCCTTTGAAATCACAATGTCCTCAGTGTTCAGCGAAGACGCAAGTGAATGTTCATCATCTATGTTTTCTAGATAGCCGTATTTATGCTGTTTATTATATAATCTTATAGCTTCATTGCGTACTGACGCGGTAAGATAATAAGCGGCCGCGGCTTCTCCCTCATCAAAAATATATGATTCTCCTTTTATCAGCTTTTCAAAAACATTATGTACGGCGTCTTCTGCAATATGTTCGTCTTTTAGCATCGCACACACTGTTCTTTTCATATGAGGAGCATGCTCCTCATATGCTTTCTCAAGTTTTAATATATACCCTTTCCTTTTCTCTGAAAATGATGATTTCTCTTCCACAACATACTCCTGCCTTCCACTATTTTATCTTCTGAAATATCTTAAGGTTAAACTGCGTCACGATAATAAAACTTTATGTTTATTAAATCGCCGGCATTAATATCCAGAGCATCTGCAATATTATACAACACCTCTACAGAAAATGCTCTTACAATATTTGGAGCTTCAATCGCGCTCAGATGTGATCTGCTTATATTAGCCTTTTCCGCTAACTGCTCTTGTGATAAACCTTTCATTTTTCTTAATGACGCGATAACAAGCCCTAATTCAACTAACCTGTCCCTGTTTTCAAATCCCATTTCTTTACTCATAATATTTACCTCCTAATTTATAATTATATACTATATTGGTAAATTTTTCTGCGCTATATATTGAGCTATTGACTTATATTTTGAGCATAAAACGATATTATTGAGTAATTGCTATCTATATAATACAAATGCACAATGAAATATTAATTAAAGAAGTATTTTAGGCAGCTATAGAATAGAATTCATCCGAAGTTAACATAACACAATTACAGCATATTTGTCAATAAATAAAAAAGACATCATTCATAACGAATGATGCCTTTTTTGTCTATTTAGCTATCTGCATCCGCAGCCGCAATCGCAGTCACAGTCACAATCGTCATCCTTCGGAACAGACGGGTCATCCTGACCGCAGTCTAAAAACTCACATCTTTCCGGCGGGAAAAACTCATCAACTGCTAAGTTATTCATAAGGAACCGTTTTAACCAATATTTCCTACAAATTTATAATGTATTTCAATATTCTGCAAGCGTTTCCCATCCACGATTTCACGCTCGCTTACAATTATTTTGTCTATCAGCTTATTTAAAAGTACCTTGTCAAGCTCCTGTAAATTTTGCACTTCTCTAAGCAACTCTGAAAAACGCTGTATTTTGTTTTCCTCTTTTCTGCAATCCTCTAATTGTGAATTTAAAGCATCAATATGCGTTTTGATTTCCTGCTGTTCGCTTTCTATCCGCTTGGACAGCATTGTGAATTTATCCTCAGGCAGTATACCGCTTAGACGGTCATTGTAGAGCGTGTAAAAGCGTTTATCGTATTCCTCCTGTTGTTTTTGGCATTCTTGTATGCGCTTCTCTATTTTGTCCGTATCTGTGCCGTTCTGCGCGTCATACTGCTTTTCCACCTTTGCCGTAAATGCTTTTTCGTCAATGTTAAGCTGTGCAATATGCGCTTTTATGTCATTTAAAACAACATTGTATAAATCGTCATACCGTATGTAATGGCAGGTACACATATCCTTACCTTTCTGCTTATAGCGCGTACAGCTTAAAACCTTATGACCGCTTCCGTTGTGCGCCATTGACAGCGTACTTCCGCAGGTATCGCAGTAAACAAGTCCCGCAAATATATGCGTTTCGCCTGTATTGCATACGCGCTTTCGTTCATTGAGCTTTTTGTGTGCGTCATTCCACAACTGCATAGATATAATCGGAGGGTGTGTGTGTTCAACTACAATCCAATCCTCCTGAGGTACCTTTACAATCTTTTTATTCTTAAAGGATATTTTTCTCGTTTTCGCGTTCACCATTCGCCCAAGATACACTTGATTATTAAGTATCAGCTTAAGCGATATCGCATTCCAATTATACGGATTATCGCCAAGCGGTTTGTTTGCGCATTTTGCGCGGTATGCGCTCGGCATAAGTATTCTATCCTGACGCAGTTTTTTGGAAAGCCGTTTGTAGCCGTAGCCCTCATATGCGACAAGCTTAAATATATGTACAACTGTTTCTGCCGCTTCATCGTCAATCTCTAATATGTTTTTGTTTGTTTCTGACTTTTTGTAGCCATAAGGCGCATACGCGCCGAAAAACTCACCGTTATTCGCCTTTGTCTTAAACGCCTGACGTATCTTTTTGGAAATATCCGCAGGGTATGCCTGATTAAATAAATTCCGTATAGGAATTATTAAATCGTCATAATCATATTCGTTACGAGTGTCAACATTATCACCGACAGCGACAAATCTCACATTCTTTTCGGGAAAATAATTTTCGAGAAAGTGACCTGTTTCAATGTAGTTTCTGCCGAAACGCGATAAATCCTTTACCACCACCATATTGATTTTGCCAATCTCAATATCATTAAGCATTCGGTTAAACGACGGTCTTTGAAAGTTCGTACCGCTCCAGCCATCGTCGATATAGTAGTCATATATTAGAAAATGATTACGCTTGCAGTAGTCGCCTAAAATTTTCTGCTGTGTTTCTATGCTGATACTGCTTCCGTCTATTTCATCTTCCTTTGACAGCCTGCAATAGCAAGCCGCAATATAATTTTGCTCTGTCATTATCTATAATCATATCTCCTTTCCGAGCAAAACGAGATTATTACAATTGTATGGTAGCATAAATCGTCATAAACTGCAAGTTTTGCTGTGATTTTTTTTGTATCTGTCTAATATAATTTCCTCCAAAAGCTTGTTAAGCGTGTGTTCTTTGGTGTATTTAGAATTTACAATATATTCCGTTCCGCTGTACTCGTATTTTCTCATATATCCACCTCCGCTTTTATTCTTATGCGGATTGAAGATGAACAATGAATTGTTTAATGTAATATCAGTAGCTTCGGGCATATTATTCACCCTCCGACAAATATATCCGCGTTACATCATCACGGTGATGTCCGAGAAGCTCAGATACTTTTTTACGCGTGGCAAAATCGGAGCAGCCTGTTTGTATAAGCTTCTCATACTGTTCGTGTGCGAATTTGTGTCTTAACCCGTGAAAAGTAATACGGTTATCCGTAAATTCTTTTCTATAGTAGGCAATAAAGCATTGCAGGCGTTTCATTGCAAGATGTGTTTTATCCTCCGGTTTGACAAATAGCTTTTGTCCAACATGGGTTTCTTTTAGAATATCGGTTAAGGAAATACGAATTGATTCGTTAATCGGAACATATCTCGTAAGACCTCCCTTTCCCTTCACAAATAGCTTT
>CAJUFV010000054.1 GCA_910585795.1 uncultured Clostridia bacterium
AGCCGCCCGCAACTCAAAGGGTTTTCAAATATCGGGCAAATTAAAGATTTGGTACAGAAAAGGATATTGACAGTAAAATAGTCAATGTCCTTTTTATATTATTTATAAAAGATTACAATTGGCATAGCTATGGGATTTTTACATAACAATTCGCATTTGTTTTTCTGAAAGCTAAAAAAATCAATTTTACAATAATAAATAAAAGTAAGGAGAGAAATTTCCTTAAAAACAACATAGGAAGGGGAGGATTCCAATGAACAGGTAACTCCCGCTGTGCGGGATAAGAGTATTTTATTTATTATTCGAATAACAAACAAAATATATTTAGAAAGGAATGTTGATATGAAAACACGTTTTAAGAAAATCATTGCTGTATCAATATCGGCAGTAATGATTGTATCATCGCTTTCAGCATTTGCTGAAAATTCGGATATGTCAGTATCTATAGATAAGTACATAGATGTTGATACAGATACAAAAATAGAACTTCCTGATGATACGGTTTTGGAAAATACCAATGATAGTATTACAGATAATCCGTCTATTTCAGAGGAAGTAACAGAAATGGAGTCAATCTTGGCTCCTGAAATAACAGATGAAGTCCAATTACCAGATATGACTATTTGGGATAATGATACGCCTCTGGATTGGAATGAGGAATTGACAAGGCCGTTGGAAATGTATAATTTAACGCAGCCGGCAGAAAGTCAATCAGGTACTTGTGGGAATAATATATCTTGGGATTATGACAGTGCCACTAAGAATTTGTCCGTTTATGGTACTGGGAAAATGACACCTAATGAAACCCGTCCTACATGGCAAAAGCTTTATGATGATGTTGAAAGTGTGGATATATACAGTGGTATAACATCAATTTGTAAGAATGCGTTTTCGGGTTTTAGAGTTTTGCAAAGTGTATCAATACCGTCAACGGTTACTGCAATAGAAGAAGGTGCATTTTCAATGTGTATTAAATTGACTGATGCAAATATTCCATCAGATATTACAAAGATACCAACAAAATGTTTTGAAGAATGTGATTTGAGAAATGTTGAAATTCCTGATGGGGTAACATCCATTGGGGCATATGCATTTAAAAGGAATGAGTCTTTAACATCTGTTATAATACCAGATAATGTAACTGGTATTGCTGACGGCGCTTTTCAAGGCTGCACTTCGTTAACCTCAATTACTATTGGAAAAAAAGTTAAAAGTATATCTCAGTGGACGTTCAGAAGCTGTACGGGACTAAAAAGCATTGTAATACCAAGTAATGTTACAAGTGTTGATAGAGAAATTTTTGACGAATGCGAAAGTCTGGAAACAATATATGTAAATAAGCCGTATGGTTCTCTTAGTAAGTCAAATCTTTCGTATGGAAATAGTGCAAAGATTATCTGGGGTGAGATGAATATATCAGATGTACCGGACCAATATTATACAGGTAATGCGGTAGAGCCTAAAATAAGCATAAAATATAATAATCGCGAGGACGCGGAAACAGCTCTTTCAGAAGGTACAGATTATACACTATCTTATGAGAATAATAACGCTATAGGTACAGGTACTATTAAAATAAATTATTTGGGTGATTATAGCAACTATAATAACACTGAATATTCTACAGTTGATTTTAATATCCGTGCCTTGGATGTATCAGGCATTTGCGGCGATAATCTTACATGGAGATTAGTTTCTGATGGTACGCTTACTATTAGCGGTACTGGCAATATGTACGATTATTCTGATGGTGACGATAATCGAGCGCCTTGGTACGATTATCGTGATATTATTCAAGTAATTAATATTAATAATGGTGCCACATCAATAGGCAATAGTGCATTTAATAATTGCCGCGCACTGACAGACATAAAAATTGCTGACAGCATTGTTTCAATAGGCGGAGATGCCTTTAAATACTGTACGTCACTGACAGAAGTAACAATTCCTGATGGTGTAGAAAGAATAGGCTCATTTGCATTTGTTTTCTGTTTTGATTTAAGGAACGTGGAAATTCCAGATAGTATTAAGTTAATAGATTGGTGGGCTTTTCAAGATTGTCATTCATTATCAAGTATTAGGATTCCAAACAGTGCTGTGATGGCGGGAAATGTATTTAGATGTGACAATTTGACAGATATAATCGTTGATAAAGCTGGTACGTTATCAGCAGCACCGTGGGGTGCTGCTAAGGCAACAGTGACATATCTAAGGGAGATGAATATATCGCCCATTTCAAATCAAACTTATACCGGAACAGCCATTACACCTAAGATTGCTATAACAGAAGACAGAACAGACGGCTCGGCATCAAGAACATTAGTTGAAGGTAATGACTATACGGTTTCTTATTCAGACAATATCACGGTAGGAACGGCAACGGCTAATATATCATATATAGGCAATTATTCGGGGTATAACGGAAATGCTAAGAACAAAACATTTTTGATTGATGCTGTAAGTCTTGCAAATGCAGATATAACATTTCCTAATGATATTTCATATCAGGGAGAAGCGTGTATGCCTGAACCGACTGTTGTTATCAATGGTAAGACACTGACTAAGGATACGGATTATACAGTGTCCTACAGCAATAACAACGACGTAGGTACGGCTACGGCTATAATAACCGGTAAAGGTAATTATACAGGTAGTAAAACAGTACATTTTGAAATTGGACCATTTAAGCCACAAATAGAAAGAAATCCTGTAGATATTAATAGTAGAGTAGTAGAAGTATCAATGGATATGGGTTTTACATATGACGGAAAAGTTAAAGAACCCCAACCAGCATTTGTATATACGTTTATAAATGAAACTACAGGTGTTGAAATTCCATATGATATGCAAGAAGGTAAAGATTATGAAATTATTGCATATGAAAATAATATTAATGCCGGTACAGCAAAAATTATTATAAAAGGAATTAATGCTTTTAAAAGTACAAGAGAAATTACTTTTATAATTTCTCCGTGTGAAGTGTCGGATACAGAAATAGCCGATATTCCATCAGCAGAATATTGTAAAGAGTATATATGTCCGGAACCGGAAATCAGGATAGGGGATAAAATTCTTGAAAAGGATGTAGATTATACTCTTGAATACGAGAATAATCGTAATCGCGGTACTGCTTCAGTAATTATTACAGGAAAGGGAAACATCAGCGGCACAATCACAAAGAATTTCGAGATAACCCCTCGTGATGGCTCAAGGTTTACAATCATTGTATGGCTATAAGCTGTAAAAATATAAATTAATATTTAAGAAGGCGTATTACGCCTTCTTTTTATATGCATATGGAGCAAGGTATGTCTTAAATGCAATAGGTATACTGATAAAACTTTGTTTATATGTATTGTATATAATGATGAAAATATCTATAAATGTAATAAAAGCCTTGCCATTTCACTCAATGGGTGATATAATGCAATAAAGATGTATCATTTGTTAAAGGGGGGATTATTATGAAAAGAAGAATTATATCTATTACTATAGTAGTTTCATTAATATTATCGTTTTTGCCCGTATATGCGGCAGATACTGCATCTGTAATTGATTATCCGGCAGAAGGAGCAGAGCTTGGTTATTTGTTTTCATTAAAATCAGAGCCGGGCATTGCATTTGATGTGGATAGTTATAATGGAATAGAAGTAGTATCTGAAATGGCAAATATATATTTTTCTGATACGATAGAACATATTAAAGCGGTTGAGGATATTATTGATATTGATATGATTGTGGAGAACTGGACTTTAAGTACAATTGAACCACAGATATATAATAATACATCTGTTTCATTATTTTCTAATGAAACAATTATTTCTCCTATAAACACAGATGAACTATATCTTAATGACCCGTTCTATGAGCAAATGTGGCATTATGACGCAGTTAAAGCTCGTGCATTTAGAGATAATGGTATAGATGGTCAAGGTATTAAAGTGGGAATAATAGATAGTGGTATAACTAAAGAATTTAAAGATTTTTGTGATTTTGAGGATACTAATTTCTGTACAGGTATTAATATATGTGCAAAATTAGATAAGACGGATGAATTATTATATGATACAAAAGATAATCAATCACATGGCACAAGTGTTGCAAGTATTATATGTGCAAAAGCAAATAATAATTATGGAATTGCAGGTTTAATGGATGGATGTACTGTTATACCATATAAGGTGGAAGATTATCGTTGTTCTGTTTTTGCCAATAGCGGATATGCTTTAATTACAGCAATAGATATGGCATATAAGGACGGTTGTGATGTTTTAAATATTAGCAGAGGGACAGACGAAGAATTGCCGCAAAGTCAAATAGATATGGAAAATAAAATAGTTAATAAAGCAATAGAAAATGGTATGATTATTATGGCTGCGTCTGGCAATAGCGGAGATGAAGATAATCATATAGAATATCCGGCAGCCTGTGATAATGTTATAGGTGTAGGGGCTACAAGACCGAATTGTGAAGGCGAGTCTATTTGTTTTGACTTTAACACAAATATGTTGAAACCACAAAATGAAGCTACTAATGAGGACATATGTTTAGTAGGATATATAAGAAACAGCGTACAAGGATTTCCGGACAATAAGTATGCAAAGGTGGATTTTTCCACAGCTAATGAAAGTGTCTTTATTTCAGCACCCGGAATAAATATTCCTGCTGCTGAATGCAGAACATCAAGGTTTTATCCTAATAGCATCACAAGTTTTCTTGGCACATCAGCGGCTACACCAATCGTCTCATCAGCCGCAATCGGAGTAAAGCAAATGCGTCCATATGTAGATACTGATATGTTCAAGGAAATCCTTAAAGCAACTGCCGTAGACCTCGAGGATGAAGGCTATGATATTAATACCGGTTATGGAATGGTTAACTTCGAGCGGATATATAATTATGTATCACAAATGCCGCTGACAGCTCCGGAGAAAACTACAGATGTATCTATAGACTATGAGAATGAGCAGCTCACAGGCTTTCCATTAAACAGAGCTTACACTGTAAATGGAGAAAATGTTGCTGTTTCAGAGGATGGAACACTTCAAATATCAGAAGAATGGTTCGGGACAACAATAGAAATAGTAAAACTGGCTTCATCAGAAGGCTATGAAAACAGTTTACCGCAATTGATTGATATTCCTGCACGTCCGGCAAGTCCAAAGGTGGAGCTGTTAGAAGATAAATATGTAAAGGGAATAGGTTCTGATATATGGTATAAAGAGGAGAATGAAGCTAACTGGCAAAGCGGATATGACTCTGAGGACTATACAATAATGTTAAAGCCGGGGACATATACATTTATGGTAAAGGATACAGATAAATCCTTTGCGAGTAAGCCTGTTGTAGTAGTGGTAGACTATTCGGTTCCGTCCGAATATGATATTGAAACGGATATTGAATATAACGAAACTACGGATATGTGTAGTTATTCAGTCAAGAATAATACGGGTGATGATATAAATGCAGCCGGAATAGTTGTTGTATATGATAAAAGCGGTATCCTTCGACATTTAGAGGTAATAAATATATTTCCGTCAGAAGGTATTACTAAGGAATTAGATTATGGCTTACAGGCTGGAAATACGGTTAAATTTATTGTTTGGAATAGTTTACAGTCTATGAAACCAAAGGAAAAGATGAAATTATCAGAATATACGGTAAAAGCGGGGGAAACAAACAAGTAGATTTTTATTATAATTAACATAGTCTTGGTAAGGAAATAGATAGTATAAATATTTATGATAGTTTGAAGCGGATAGTGGGATTATAAGGATTTTCGTATTGAAAAAATGGCAGTAATATGATATAATTATATCATAT
>CAJUFV010000055.1 GCA_910585795.1 uncultured Clostridia bacterium
TTATCCGCAGTAATGATGGCAGGACTTATCAGTTTACCCGTTAATGCTGAGGATAGTATTTTAGCATTTCCTGACGCGCAGGGCGGAGGAAAGTATACAAAAGGGGCAAGAAATTCATTAGCACCATCTGTTTATCATGTTACAAATTTAAATGACAGAGGAACAGGGTCGCTGCGTGACGCTGTATCTTCGGAGGGACGAATAATTGTATTTGATGTAAGCGGAATAATAGAACTTGAAAGCCGTTTGGACATAAAAAAGAGTAATCTTACGATTTTAGGACAAACCGCACCAGGAGATGGCATAACAGTATCAGGTTATGATGTTTTGCTTGGAAATAATGCTGATAATGTTATTATACGATATCTTCGAGTGCGTCCTACAGACCGTCAAAATGGTGAGCCTGACGGATTAGGGGGCAGATGGTTAAGTAATATTATTATAGACCATTGCTCTGTTTCGTGGGGAGTTGATGAAATGCTGACGATTTATTCAGGCTCTCTTGAAGACGGTAAAGAATCAGAAAACAAACCGCCGAAAGCACAGTCGACAAATGTCTCCGTGCAGAACTGCATAAGCTCGGAAAGTCTTAGAATGTCGAGTCATTTTAAAGGCGCACATGGATATGGCGGTATAATAGGCGGTACAAATGCAACATATCATCATAACTTATTTGCGAATCACGACAGCCGAAATCCGCGTCTTGACAGGAATCTGAAGTCAACAGATATGGTTAATAACGTAATATACAATTGGGGAAATAATAGCTGTTACGGCGGTGAACCGTATTCTTATAATTCTTGGGCGAGATATTCCGCGCCTGAATACGCGTCAAACGTAAATATACGGAATAATTATTATAAATACGGTCCTTCAACCAAACAAAGCGTACGTTCAAAAATATTTGAAGTAACACATAATGGAAATATGAGCTATAACGGTCAAATGCCAAAGTCTAATTTCTATATAAGCGGAAACTATGTATTTGGAAATAGTGAAGCAACAGAAGATAATAGGGCGGCTGAAAGGTATGTACAGAATCAAGAGCGTGCAAACTTTATAGACATTGATATGGGAGAATATACAATTCCGTATCAGTCAGCTGAAGAGGCGTATAATAATGTTCTTGAAAATGCGGGAGCGACGCTCCCACGCCGTGACAGCATTGACGCGCGTATAATAAATGATGTTAAAAATGGTACGGGAAGAATTATAAACAGTATAGAAGAGGTTGGCGGTTTTAGCGGAATAACCTCTGAAAAAAGAACGTTTGTTATCCCGTCTTTTTGGAAAACCGAAAACGGAATGGGAAGTAAAAAAGAGACGGATATTGTAACAACAGGCAAATGGAAGGGATATACTTGGATTGAGGCTTATGTAAATGACTGGACGGAAGGTCAGAATGCGCCATCAAATCCTGATATTACGGTTAATGCTCCGGCAATTGCGGATACGTCCAAAACTACCGATAAAACAGATAACAATGGTTTCTGGGAAGTTGCGGGAGAAAATGAAAAGGTCGTTTATTCAGCAGAGGCAAAAGCGAAACAAGGAACAAGCATAACGCAAATAGAGCTGTATGACGGTGAAACGCTTATTGATACTGTTACAGGTAATAAAATAGAGAAAAATCTGTCATTGAAAGCAGGCGTGCATTATATTACTTCAAAAGCATACAACAATAGGGGAGAGTCAACAACTTCTCCGACATCAATAGTTTATGTTACTAAAAATGATAGCGCTATAAATAAGGATAATATAATTGAAATCGGAAAAACTCCTTTTGAGGGTAAAAACAATGTATGGACAAATGAAGGGAAAACATATATTGCAGGCAGCGGTATTATAGGCGGAAAGTCTGATAGTTTCAGCTATTGGAAAAATGAAATAAACGGAGATTTTGAATTTTCGGCTAAAATTGAGTATGTGCCAAAGTATGAAAATGGCGTAGTGTGCGGAATTATGTTCAGGGAAAGTTTGGAGAGTGATTCTCGAATGATAATGCTTGCCGATGGTTGGAAAAAGTATGGAGAGAATATTCAGGTTATACAGCGCAGTGAAACAGGGGAAGATGTTGTACGTGGTTGGCTTTGTGATTTGGCAGGAAATGAAATCAAAAACGACGGAAGTTATGATACATCAAACCCTGAGAAAAATCTGACATTGCCCGAATATATAAAAATTGAAAGAAAAGGCGATAAGCTTATATTGTCTGTGTCCAATGATGGTATATATTGGACAAATAATATTCGACAGCCGCTTACAATTGATATAAGCGGCTGGAGTAAACAGGCGTATGTCGGATTGGCAGTAGATAGCGCTGCAGGCAATTCAAATGAGGCAAATCCTATGCTGCCGTGGTATTCAATAGCGTCATTTTCGAATATAAAAACAGAAGGAATATCAGAAGTCATCCCGACACCTACAGCAATTCCAACGCCGACAATAGTGCCCACGCCAACTCCGCTTAGACCTAAAGCAGAGTATGATGTACAGAATCATCAGGCAGTTATAGTATCGAAAGAAGAGCAGACAGCGGCAGTGATTTTTGCTTGTTATGTAGACGGAGTATTGTCTCAGATAAATGTAAAAGAAAATCAGCCGTTGAAGGCAGGAGTGAATAAAGTTGATAAACCTGAAAATTTTGATGATACAAAAGAATCTGTGAAAGTATATGTGTGGTGTTTTTTGAAATCAATGAAACCCGCGATATAGAAAAATCCACCCAAAAGGGTGGATTTTTCTATATTAAAGTATATAGTGTTCTTTTCTGTATTTATTTGGAGAAATACCGATTATTTTTTTAAAGACATCACCAAAATAATTACTGTCCTGATAACCACAGAAAGTTGTGATTTCAGTGATTGAACTTTGTGTTTCCATTAATAGACTGGTAGCCATTTTTATTCTTACATTGTTTAAGTATTCGTTAAAACCAAAGCCTGTAACACGTTTGAATTTTTTTGAAAAATATGTAGGTGACATATATGCTATTTTTGCCATGTCATTTAATGAAATAGGCTTATTGTAGTAGTTGCATATGTATCGGCACACCTCCTGAATACGGTCTTCATATACGGTAAGGTCGTCCATAAGAGGAGTATTGTCTTTGGTAGAAAATTTGTTTATGTTCACAAGAAGCTCAAGAATGTTGAGCTTGGCAATATACTGAGAATATATATTATCCTGTATTATTTTTGTTTCCGCCTTATGCAGCAACATATTAAAAGTATTCTGCATAGATTCAGGGATGTGTATTTTTTTTATATCAAAAATTTTTAGTAAAAAATTTGTGTCAAATTCACTTCCTAAATTGTTTAAGAATTGGTCGGAAAAGGTTATAAGACAACGCGCATATTTGACAGGTGGATTTGGACTTTGAGCAAGGTGGATATCTCCTTTGTTCACAAGAATAATATCGTTTGCGGTTATATCATAAAGCGTATGGTTTATAAAATAACGGCGTTTACCTTCAAGTAAATAATATATTTCGTAATAATCATGAAAATGCGACTGGCTCATACCTGCAGCAGCTGTTTCTGAAAGTGACTCGACCCATAAATTTTTTCCTTCGGGTAAAGACATAAGTTAGCACTCCTTCCGCTAATACAAATAATGTGCGTAAATTTGATTACAAAATAATTATAACACTATTTGGGCAAAAAAACAACAGTTTTTGTTAAAAATATATCATTGTGAAATAATTACCATATATTTTTTTGTGTGTCTATGACAAATAATCTTTAATTGACATCAAAAA
>CAJUFV010000056.1 GCA_910585795.1 uncultured Clostridia bacterium
TCAGTATATTTATTATATCTTTCTGTCCTTCTGTCCGTAATATATAATCGTTACCGAATACAAAACAGCTAAAGCAAAGCCTATTATATAGCTTGCAGTCCAAGGCAGATTAAAGCCTATTGCCGCATTTAATATAAAACTTGTAATGATAAACATATAAAACATTCCCGGCGCAAGAGACATAACAAACGGCTGTCTGTTCTTTATCATATATACTGTAATCATAGCAAAAGCAAATACCGCGATTGTTTGATTGGCCCACGCAAAATATCTCCAAAGTATATTAAAGCCGCCGGCGTTCATTTTAGCAAACACTAGCAAAGACGCTACTGCCGCAAATATTACAAGAGATAACCACAATCTGTTCCGGCGCTTTGACTGGTTAATTTTAAGAGCGTCTGCCGTCATAAGTCTCAATGACCTGAGAGCCGTATCTCCAGAGGTTATGGGAAGCACTATTACTCCGATAATAGCAATTATTCCCCCTATACTGCCCAATAGATTTTTAGATACTATTCCGACAACCTCTGTCGCTGAAGTATCGGCAGAAGCAAGTCCGAAATTCATAACTCCCATTGCTACCGCAGCCCAAATCATAGCAATAAAGCCTTCCGCTATCATCATATTATAAAAGGTCATCCGCCCCTCTTTTTCATGAGCCATAGTCCTTGAAATAAGCGTTGACTGAGTAGAATGAAAACCCGACACAATTCCGCACGCAACCGTTACAAAAAATACAGGAATAAAATGAAGCCCATGCGGATGAATACCGGATATTCCCGTATCCCAAACCTCATCAAGAGGATAACCCTTTATAAACAAACCTATAAACACGCCAATCGCAGAAAGAATGAGTATTCCTCCAAAAATCGGATAAATTTTTCCTATTATTTTATCAATAGGAAACAGTGTAGCTATAATATAATATACAAAAATCGCTCCATAAACGAGCCATACAACCGGATTTGAAATACTATTATCCGCTTTCAGAATCTGTGTCACAAAAAGGTCACCGGGAGTATAAATAAATACCGCCCCAACAAGCAGCATTAAAATACATACAAATATATTATATACTGTATACGTGTGTTTACCCAGAAATTGTTTTATAAGGGATGGCATCTGCGCTCCATCATTACGCGCAGAAATCATACCGCACATATAATCGTGAAATGCTCCGCCTATCACACATCCAATCGGAATTGCAATAAAAGCAATCGGGCCAAATAATATCCCCTGAATCGGTCCTAAAATAGGTCCCGTTCCCGCAATATTCAAAAGCTGAATAAGACTGTTTTTCCATTCCTTCATCGGAACAAAATCCACTCCGTCATTAAGTCTTACAGCCGGTGTTTCTCTGTCGTCCGGCCTGATTATTTTCTGGCACAGCGCTCCGTATGCCGCGCCTCCGCATATAAGCAATACTAAACCTATTATAAATGTAATCATTGTTAATCCTCCTGTACGCAATTGTGTAAACATCAAATTTATATTATTTTAACATAAATTTTCACAATAATACGCCAAACACCTTTCTTAGTGTTGCGAAAATATATATTTAAACGCATAAAGCAATATTCAACATCTCTGCTCTGCAAACTAAGCTGTTTATCCTCCTCATAAAAAATGACATTCAAAGATTTATTTTAAATCCCTGAATGTCATTTTTAGTTTTTAAAACACAATTTTTACTGTACTTGTATAATATCTATTACTGTCATATTCTTTATCCGTTTTGATGGGGAATATACCGCAGCGATACAGGACAGCATTACAATTACAAGTATTACCGCAATGGCTGAAGCTGGAAATACCCATGGTTCCCCAAAATGAGATGTTACCATTGTTTCAAAAAACACCTTATTAAGCGGCAGTCCCACCGCTACACCAATAACACTGCCGAGTATTGCGTACGTTATTGTTTCAGCTGCAATCATTTTTGTAAGCTGTCCAGCATCCATGCCAATTGCTCGCATTACTCCGTATTGTCTGAGCTTTGCCGACACACTCATAGAAATACTGTTCATAATATTAAATATGGTAATCATTGCAATAATTGCCAGAAATCCATATACTAAAATACTAAACAGCCAATATGTGCTTCTGTTCTGCCGGTTACTTTCCCGATACTCTATAAACGGATTGTTACCAGCCAAATTACGAAGCGCGGTCACATCGCTTTCTGTCACGTCCTTGGCTAATTTAATGCTTAAAAGCGTGTAATTATTCTTACCAGTAAGACGGGTAAAGGTTTCTTCCGAACAAATAACGGAAGCCTTACCCTCCGACCATATGCCTGTTGACAGTTCACCTGCAACCTCTAGTTCTTCATCACCTATTTGTATCTTATCTCCCTTTTTTAATAGGCTTTCTTTATTATGAATTGTAAAAACATATCTGCTGTTACCTAATATTTTTGACAAATCACCATTAAGTAAAGCATTATTCTCCGACCAGTTCAGCATATAATCGTCATAAGAAACTAAATCAACCTCATCAGTTCTGTCAGACACTACTGACATATGAAGCTGAAACATATTACCATAAACATTTTTTACTCCATGCCTTCCGTAAATTTCATTATATAATTCACGTCTGACCATGCCGTCACTGCCAGAGCTTGATATGGCCACATCAGGAGTATATGAGCGGAGTGAGGGCAAAGCATGTTCTATAAATCCAAGCATAGATGAAAATACTAAAAACATTATAATGCTTACTGCAAACGAAAGCGTCATAAGGGTCAGATTCTTCTTTGATGATACCGCATGATGAATACCCAGCACAGCTTCAATTTTACCAAACTTCATGTTTGCTCCATATCTGAGCTTGCCTGCGGCATCCGCACTCCCTGACACCGCGGCAGCAGGCGGAACACGCGCCGCTCTTCTCGCTGGCGACTGCGCGGCTATTAAAACAGCCGCAATACCAATAACAACACCACATACAATGCCTATCGTACTAACAGCAAATAGCGGCATATTAGAAAACTCGCCTCTGATAACCAATCGCAAAAACGCGCATAAACCCCATGTTACAACCACAGCAACAGCTATACCTATCGGAACAGCGGTTCTGCACCAATTAAGAGCTTCAAGATGCACAAACCGTATAATCTGCTTTTTACTTGTACCAATACAGCGAAGCATTCCAAAAAACTGAGTCCTCTGAGCCACATTACTATTCATACTGCTTGAAATCATAAGAACTCCGGCAGTAAGAACCAGCAGAACTAAAACTGCGGCAATACCGTACAGACCAGTCATATACGAATTACTGCTAAATCCATCAAGTCCCATAATCGCGGTATTTTCAGCTATATTTTCATCTGCCAGCTTATACTCTTCCTTTATTTGCGCAATTACTTTTTTTACATTTGTACTTTTACTAAATTGAATGTAATATTCCGGATAGGAATCCTCACCTCCTGTAAAATCAAAAATAGCAGTAAATGCTTCTTTATTAACAAACGCGACGACTGCGTCATAAAAGATGGCGGATTCATCATATTTAAAACCAGATACTGTATAATACATATCACCGCATGGAGTATTAATGACAATATTATCGCCTATATGAATATTAAGAATTGATTTAGCGTTTGATGTAAGCATTACCTCATGCATGTTTTCAGGAAATTCACCTTCAAAAGCTTCTGTCCGTATATCTGTTATATATGCCTCATCAACACCACAGATAGCCGCTTTCTTTCCGTTTATATAATAGTCTCTATCTATTTTATAGTTTATACTATCATACCATGATGCAGCGGTAATATCAGAACGAGCACATATGCTTTGAGCTGTATTCGTATCTGTTTCACGTAAACATATATGCCAGTTGCCGTGCTTGTTAATCATATTTATTTTTTCAGCTCTAATACCCATGTCTGCCATTGAAAACACCGTACTTACAAGAAATACTGCAAGCACAATACAAAGAATTGTCATTCTGTTCTGTTTTCTTTTTATCCTTGCGGAAATCTGAATAAGGTCAAGATAGCTTTTCATTAGCGGCACCTCCCAAATCAGTAAGCACACCGTCAGACACATGAAGAACACGGTCAGCAGCAGCGGCAATAGAACGATTATGCGTAATCATAATAATCGTCTGAGCATATTTACGTGACGCTTCCCTTAAAAGTGCGATTACTTCACTGCTATTCTGTGTATCAAGATTGCCTGTCGGCTCATCCGCTAAAATAAGAGCCGGACGGGTAATTAAGGCACGTCCGATTGCCACCCTTTGCTGCTGTCCTCCTGACAACTGACCTGGCAAGTGATTACGGCGTTCCTTTAAATTCAACACTGATAATAGCTCCTCTAAATAAACTTTATCAGGCTTTCTATAATCAAGAAGCACAGGAAATATTATATTTTGCTCAACTGTAAGTTCAGGGATTAAATTAAATGCCTGGAAAATAAATCCTATATTTCTGCGGCGAAAAATCGTAAGACTGCTGTCCTTCATTGAGAATGTATCATTATTATCAATAAACACCTTCCCCTCAGTAGGAGTGTCAAGAGCGCCTATCATATTAAGGAGCGTTGATTTTCCACTTCCGGATTCACCAACAACTGCCGTAAACTCACCTTTAGGCACAGTAAAACTAACATTTTTCAATGCTTGAACTGCTGTTTGGCCGCTGCCATAGATTTTTGAAATTGACTTTACCTCTAATAAATCCATGTAAAACACCTCTTCCCATTTGGTGTTATCAGTATATCATATAATTCCTACAACAAGATGAATAAACGCCTACAATTTTGTAGTAATAAAAAAATTTATAATAACAATCGTTCCTTTTTCCAATTCACTATCTACTTCTATTGTACCGTTATGCTCTTCTATAATTGACTTCGCAAGAGAAAGTCCCAGTCCCGTGCCTTGTGTATCCTTTGAAAAACGGCTTCGGTAAAATCGTTTAAAAATATGATATAAATCCTCCTGATGAATACCACTGCCATTATCTGTTATTGTAATCTGTATTATAGATGCACTGCTTTTACAGGAAAGCAGTATTTTATCGCCGGACGACGTATGATCAAGTGCATTTTTTACAATATTTTCAATAGCTTCTATGAACCATACACGATCACATATAATTTCAGCATCAGTATCTCCTGTCACAATAATTTGCTTTTCCTCCTGATTTGCGCGAAAGACAAAACGATTCTTAATATCCTCTAAAATTTCATAAACATTTTCATTTTCTTTATTTATGGCAATTGTCCCTGAATCTAATTTTGTTAATTTCAAAATATTTTGTACAAGTGTTTCTATTCTGTCAAGTTCCTTTTCCGATAGGTCTGTAAATTCTTTAACAGTGTCTGAATCAGTTATATTATCCTGCATAATGCCGTTGTAAATATTTAGAGCGGCAAGAGGTGTTTTTAACTGATGAGATATATCCGATATTGTTTTTTTTAAAAATTTCTTTAAACAGATTTCTTTTTCAGCATGAGTATTCATTATTGCCGCAAGTGAGTTCATTTCATGAAACAGCTTATTAAGCTCGCCTTCGTCATTACATTCAATCCGTGCTTTTGTATTACCCAAGCTGTATTCACGGATTTTCGCGGCAGCATCTTCAATTATTTTATTTTGCTTATAAAAATATTTATAACACAAAATTAAAATTATCGCCGACATACAAACAGCGGCTATAAAAATATATATTGCCGTATTCTCCAATCGCACGCAAAGCACGGCAAAAATGATAAATATAGTTATGCACAATAATATTTTACAAAACAGCATTTTAATTTTCTTATTCACAAATATTTTCATACTTACACCTGCCACTTATACCCTATTCCCCGAACTGTTATTATCATCTTAGGCTCGCTTGGATTATCCTCAATTTTTGTGCGTAATCTGCGTATATATACAGTAAGTGTATTATTATCAACATAATTTTCGTTACAGTCCCATAGCTTTCCCAAAATACGCTCAGAAGTTAGTACAATATCAGGATTTTTCATAAACATACACAACATCTTATATTCATTTGCTGTCAATTCAAGTAATTCGTCGTTTTTATAAACTCTATTTTTTAATAGCTCTATCCTTACGCCATTTGAATTTAGCTCTGTGTCATCCGTGTTAAAATTATTACTCCTCCTCAAAATAGCATTTATTCTCGACAGTAAAACTGCTAGCTTGAACGGTTTTGTAATATAATCATCACCGCCAATATCAAGTCCCATTATAATATCTGTTTCCTGGTCCGCTGCGGTAAGGAATATAATAGGTACTTTTGATACCTGCCGAATTTTTCGGCACATATCAAAACCGCTTCCATCAGGCAAAGATACATCCAAAATTACCAAATCATATTTTTTATTTTTAAACATAGCCTCCGCTTCCGCGCTCGTGCGGGAAATATCTAATTCATAGCCCTGCTTTTTTATCGCGAATGATAAACCATTTATAATACTTAAATCATCTTCAATCATCAGTATCTTCA
>CAJUFV010000057.1 GCA_910585795.1 uncultured Clostridia bacterium
AGAAAATAAATTTACAAATCCGAATGTAATAACCAGATGTATTCCTATGAGCAAGCTGCAGTCCGTATTGAGCGGTAAATGGAAAATATTGATACTATGGTATATTATGACTTATAAAGTACAACGCTTTGGAGAACTAATGCGTCGCATTGACGGTATTACGCAATCAACACTCACCAAACAGCTTCGGGAATTAGAAGAAGATGGTTTTTTACACAGAGAAATCTACAAAGAAATACCCCCAAAAGTAGAATATACTTTGACAGAATTAGGAAAAAGTTTTATACCTGTTCTACAAAATATGTTTGAGTGGAGTGAAAAATATTTGTGTACCGATTATGTCAATCCATATTGCAAATAATATAAAATTTAAAACTGGTTATCATATATTGAAATCCTACAATTTTATTATGTTTTTCATAAGGTTTTGAATAATATCCAACCATACAAAAAATCCTTATTGAATATAATTTCAATAAGGATTTTCAATATTTTAATTACCCATCTTTTATTGTTTTTTCTGACATACTGTAAAATATAGGCTCAAGATTGTTCATATCCCATATCATAAGCCTGTATTCCTTATCCGGTGGTAAAGATATAGAATCAAAGCTTATTACTCCATTTTCGTCAATCTGCTTACCAATAAATTCTATCGATATCAGCTTTCCCTTTTCGTATTGTCCAAATATAAGCTGTATAGATGGAATTTGCGTTTTATTTGAATATACTTTAATACTAAAATTATTGTCATTAACAGTCTTTTCTGCTGTTACTTTATTTTTATAAACACCAATAGCCTGTAATATTTCAGGAGTAGGCACAGCCGTCGGTGTTGACATCGGTGACAATGTAGGTGACGCCGTCGGTGTTGGCATCGGTGACGATGTAGGTGACGCCGTCGGTGTTGGCATCGGTGACGATGTAGGTGACGCCGTCGGTGTTGGCATCGGTGATAATGTAGGTGACGCCGTCGGTGTTGGCATCGGTGACGATGTAGGTGACGCCGTCGGTGTTGGCATCGGTGATAATGTAGGTTCCGATATTTTTTTCTCACAAGCTGTGAACGCCTTAATACGCGCCGCAAATTTGCTTTTTGACCAATAATCCTTATAAAGATATGTTGCATTATTATTTTGAGAAAGACGAATGACAGCATTGTTAGCCGCATTTTCTACTTTTATCACAACACTGAAATAACTTCCTTTATCAACCTTAATAGGTTGGTCCAGCACAATAGTATAAATTCCCGAATGTTCAAAAAAGGCCGTTTGCTCCGCTTTAAGAGTACCATTTGTCGGATTTGATACGGAGACAGCACTTGTAACATCCTGTAAATCCGTATAAACCTTCGCACTGCATGTCACATTCTTTCCTATTACTCCCACATTAACCGCTTTAATATATTCATCATCACTATCTGTACCCTTCTTTGCTTCAAATACGTTTGCCGAACAAGTATTTTTCAGCGTAAGTGTAAGGGCAAAATCATCTGCTGAAGCGTCATAGAAATAATTATAATCATACTCCGAGCGCGGAGCAAAATCCAAAGCAATAATTGATGAGCTGCCGCAGTCATATGACAAATAGAAATAAGGCATAGACTTATAACTGTTTTTAACTATCCATCCACCGTTCTGTGACGCGCCTCCGGGTATAAATTTATTTGCCGGTATAGTATCATCCCAGCCAATAATTGTACATGCATGGGGATATGATGAGCTGCCTGTCTCATTTTTCGCGTTATAATACTCATGCTCAGATTTATTATTGTATGAAAAAGTAACCGCTCCATACTGTACAATAGCGCGTTTAATGGCGTCACGGTCTTTTTCATTCTCAATATATACAGCGTTTTCCAGCAAATATTCCGTACGGTCATATACATTACTAATATCAGCGCTTATCCCTGATTTTACAGGACCGCACCACTGTGAAAAAACCGTTGCCGCGTATATAGGACTTCCGCTTGTATTATACCAATTCCCACTTGACTGCGTTATCTCTCCCGCTGTATTTCCTAAAGGGTCAGGACCGCGATTATGTCTGAAATATCCAAGCTTTTCAGGCGATAAAGACACAGACTTTTCAATCCCCTCACGCAGTATTGAGGATTCCGCTACACTTACTGCCGCATATGCCCAGCAAAGGTCAGAGCTACCCTGGTCTCTTACTGGTGTAACAATATTATAATCACGGCTGTCAAACCTCTTAAGACGCGCAACCTCAGCAATATCCGCCGCGCGCAAAGCATCCAATGTCGTTGGAGCATCAGCGTCCGGAACACCTATAGTTACATCCGCATATATGTTCGGCATGCTTACATATATACTTAATAAAGCAATTAAAAATATTTTGATAATACCTAACAAACCTCTTCGCATTTTAATACTCCTTCTCAATGCGTTCAATCTTATTTTGAATTAATTGTTTTTATATAAATAATACCATAGTATTTCATCTTATACCTTTTATTTCTTCTTCAAAAATTTCCATCAATGTCTCAATATTTTCTTCACAATACTCAATTTCCGTGGAATACAAACGCGCTGTTTCTATCAATTCATACTCATTTTTATTTTCACATGCCGCAAACAGCATACGAACTATATAAAAACCAAGCACAGAAAAAGCAACGCGCTCTCTGAATCTGCCGTCATAAAGAGTATCAGCCGTATGTCTGTACAAAAAATAAATCAGCAGCTGCTCAAAAGCAGTGTCCCATTTGCCACTCAGCGATAAGCTGACTCCTGATTTTTTACGCAAAGCCTCAAGTCTTTTTATCCATTCAATATTTAAATGCTCCAGTCCCAAATATATGTCTATCCATTCAACAGCTGTTTTTCGCGGAAATAATATATCATAGTCAGAAAGCAGTTCACGCGCGCGCCTTTCTATGGATATTGTACGGTTCTGTACTATTTCAAATAAATGTCTGCGTACATTAAAAAATATTTGCTCGTCCTTTGATAAAATTTCCTCCATACCATCATCCTCAATAATAGCAATATTCATTTTCTGCCTGTGCGTTAAAATAAGCTTCGCGGCCGCTTCACAGCACATTCCCACGCCAAGCTCTGTACGATGTGAAAAAAAATTTCTGTATCTGGGATGGTCAGCGCAAATCTGACACAAGCTGCTCTCTCCCAGATTTAAAATAATATCGCAAAGATTATTATTGTTTAAAAAAGGACATCTTTCCTCAGACGACAAAATAAAATGGGGTATGCCATTTTCTATATCTATTCCGTCTGCAAGCTGTCTGCCAAAAGCCCCAGACAGCTTTTTATAATATTCAAACGTATTTTCATCAATATCAATTTCCCATCCGACACAACAGTTATGTACACATTTATCCGCGATACAGGAAAATTTTTTATAATAATCAGGAGCGAACAATTTCATAGTATTATCTCACAATCCACCGTTTATATTTTAATAAATATTTTTCATAAGCAGACAGTAATCCGGAAAATTTGTAGTAAAAATATAATTCATAACAAGCAATTCGTCAGGCGAATAGCAGTCAATTATAGTATCCAGCTTCCCCCTGAAGATTCTTGGGTCAACAAGAATAACACTTCGGTAATTTTTTATAAGCCACGGCGCAAAAGCATTGCTGTAAGATTCTTTTAAAACCACTAATGTTTTCCCATAGGGATTATCAGCGTTTGTCATTTCTACAACAGGATGGTCACTTCCGAAAAAGAAATCATACTCTGTTTTTGTACGCTCATACATGACTCCACTATAGTCTGTCAATTCACCGTTTTCGGACACATCATGCATACGCACCATTACACTGCCGTTTTTATCAACATCATACCATTCTATCGTGTCAGGCGGCGCCGATATTTCTGATAAATTTACCCTGTCCGACAGAGAACCCATAAACTGATGTATACTGTTCATTTCAAAATCATCCTTATTTACCGCCTCAGAGCCTTCTGTTTTCATAAACTCACAATACGCGTAATACGCACCAAGCTGTGTCCAGTGGTGGTCTGTACGGAAATATATATACTCATCTGAAAAACGCTCAAGCGCTCCATATGCGTCAACCGTCTCAATACGGCTGTCCAATTTACTATATACAGAAGCAATCGTTTCCTTTTGACTATCCTGTAAATTTTTATAAATCGGCTCACAGAACTCAAGCTGTGTCGGAATAAGCATACTAAAAATTCTTATTTCCTCCGGCAGTTTTTTTGCATACTCATTAAGAGTATCCGCATATTGTTTTTCATTTTCCGCATTATTAATAAACATTTCCATAATGCGGTTATCCGCTGCAAGCAATGTTTGTTTCTGAACTGTACCTGTGCCTATATCCTTATTTGTTGCAATAATCTGTCCGGCCTCAAGAGTAACACCCTTTGAAGTATTTATATTTCTAGCAAGAGCAGTAAGAGATGAGCGGTATCCTATATTATCTCCTATAAACCCCTCTACTCCCTGAGCAAATTCACCGGAAAAAGCTGTTTTTGAATTTACCGGAGGAAAGGTCGACATGGCTCTGTTTTCTTCGGCAATACTTTCCCTGTCCGCCGGCAGTAAAAGCATAACAATAAATACGGCTATCATAATAACAAACGCGCCCGATGTAATTTTATTTTTCATATAATTACTCTCCTCCACACTAACTGCCCTTAACAGCCGTTGTCTACATATTTACTGCCATGTCGCTTTATGCTGACACATTTTTCCTCTGTTTAAAATCTGAAGTACAAAAATGGATTATAGGTTTGTCCCACAAGAAGTATAAAGCATACCCCAAGTCCGGCCGCAATAAGCAGCAGTTGAGTGACCGAAGCAAATATATCCGACCTCTTGCATAAATAATTATATATCACGGATGGTACAGGTGTCGACGCAATCGCGCATACTACCATTAGCTTTACATTGGCGCAGAAGGCTGAAACCGCTGTCAGGTCATACAAAGGTACGCCAATACCGAAAGCGCTCTTTATAAAGACAAGCAGTCTGCTCAAATCTGTAAAATAAAACAGCGCCCAGCCCATAATAACAAAAAATAATGTATATATGTAGCAAAACGGCGACGGAAGCCTTTGCAGACGTTTTCCAAAAAGTTTTTTCTCCGCGAAAAGCAAAAGTCCGTAAAACAGTCCCCATAATATAAAATTCCAGCTTGCCCCATGCCAGAGACCTGTAAGAAGCCACACAATAAATATATTCATAACCGGTCTGTAACGATTACCTCCAAGCGGAATATATATATAATCACGAAAAAATGATGACAGAGATATATGCCATCTGCGCCAGAATTCTGTAATACTCCTTGATATATACGGATGAGCAAAGTTTTCTCCAAAATGAAAGCCAAGCATTCTTCCCAGTCCTATGGCCATATCACTGTAGCCTGAAAAATCAAAATAAATCTGAAAAGTATACATGATTATTCCCAGCCATGATGACGCCGCAGTCAGACGTGTACTGTCTAAAATCATTGAAGCGACCTCTCCGGCGCTGTTGGCAAGCATAACCTTCTTGCACATACCAGCCGTAAAACGTTTTGCGCCGGCAGCAAAATCATCTATGCTGACACGCCTGTCCGTAAGCTCCGCGGCCACATCGCTGTAACGCACAATAGGTCCGGCGACAAGCTGCGGAAACATGGACACATACGCAAGAAATGCCGGAAATGATTTTTGTACCCTTGTATTTCCCCTGTACATATCAATAGTATAGGATAAGGTTTGAAATGTGTAAAAAGAAATACCTATAGGCAGCGAAAACGCCGGAGACGGTATTGACGTGTGCAGAAGAGCATTAATATTTTCCACAAAAAAGCCTGAATATTTAAAAAGCCCAAGAAGTCCGAGGTTTATTACAAGAGAAGCCGCTAAAGCGGCCTTCGCAGCTGGACGCGCGTAATGTTTATCAATAATCAATCCATTTATATAGTCAACAAATGCGCTGAAAATCAGAAGCACAACCCATACAGGCTCGCCCCATGCGTAAAAAAGAAGAGAGGATATTATGAGTATTGTGTTTTTATATGTAATATTCTTTGAAATATTGTATAACACCAAAACCGCAGGCAGAAATATGCATATAAACATAAGACTTGAAAATACCAAAAAATATCCCTCCCGTCAGTTGTAATCGCTTAAAATTATATCACTGGGAGGGATTTGTGTCAAGACGAATAAACCCTGTATTTAACTGAATATTTCCGATATTTTTGTCATATTCTGGCTTATCTTTATACTTTGCGGACAAACGCTTTCACACTTTTTACATTTCCTGCATTTATCAGCTTTTTTATTTAACGAATCATATATTTCCTTTGCTCTGCTCATACCGAGAGATGCCGTCGCGTTATACGCCTCAAATATTTTTGGAATATCCAGGCCGAACGGACACGGCATACAGTAAGCGCATTTTGTGCATGGAACAAGAGCCATTTTATCAAACACGTCTTTAGTATGCGCAAGCATATCAAGATTAGCCGCTGACAGCATACCTGCCTCAGCCTTATCCGCGTAAGCTATATTTTCCCGTACCTGCTCCATGGCGCCCATACCGCTCAGGAGCAGAGATACTTCCTCCCTGTTCCACAAAAAATCCATTGCCCATTCCACGGGCGTTTTTTCATCCGAAAGAGTCCTGCGTACCTGCTCTGAAGGATTCGCCAGCTTACCCCCAAGCAGCGGCTCCATTATTATAACGTCCAGACCCTTTTTATGCGCGTATTCAAGACCACGAGTACCTGCCTGATAATCAAGATTTATGTAATTAAACTGTATCTGACAAAATTCCCAGACAGGATTGGAATCTATAATTCTTATGAATGTTTCACAGTCATCATGAAAAGAAAAACCTATATGACGTATTTTCCCTTCGGCCTTCGCTTTATTCAGCTTATCTATTAAGTTATACTTTACAACAATATTATCAAAACGTTCCTTATCAAGCGCATGCATAAGATAATAGTCAATATAATCTGTCTGAAGTCTTTCAAGCTGTTCATTAAGTATTATATCAAAATCCTCTTCCTTTTTAATATGCCATGTCGGACATTTTGTAGCGATTTTTATTTTATTTCGGTATGGCTTTAAGGCCTCTCCGATAAACGACTCACTCTTACCATCATGATAAACATACGCGGTATCAAAATAATTCACACCGTTTTCCACAGCATACCGGAGCATCGCCGCGGATTTATCAGCATTTATATCCGCCGCGCTCTTTGATACTGTCGGAAACCTCATACATCCGAAACCAAGCACAGACACCTCTTCACCTGCAAGCATTCTATATTTCATACTACCTCTCCTTTCAATGATTTATATGCTATATTCAGTATACTGAATTTTAGTTAAAAATTCAAGTAAATACAAAGTAATTTATCATAAAACATATGTTTCAATTGACTTTTTCAAAATCTTGTGCTATACTTAAACAAAAAAAC
>CAJUFV010000058.1 GCA_910585795.1 uncultured Clostridia bacterium
TGATAAAAATAAAGAGAGGGAGTATATTTATGAAAAAGCGTATTTTTTCGGCGATTGCCGCCGCTGTCATGACGGTATCCTCGGCTTCGGGACTGACCATACTAGTTTCTGCGGAATCAAATATGGGAACAATTGTAAGGCTTGATCCGTCTGTGGCTTCTCCGTTTAATAACGGTGAGTTTGAGGGATGGGGAACATCTCTTTGCTGGTGGGCAAACAGAATGGGGTACAGTGAGGAACTTACACAGCAGGCGGCGGACGCGTTTTTTTCGAAGGAAGGCCTAGGACTTGATATTGCCCGTTATAATTTGGGCGGAGGTGATAATCCGGCGCATAATCACATTACTCGTTCTGACTCAAAGGTACCTGGGGTATGGAAAACTTACGAAATGACGAATGATGGTAAAGACGTGAATATTACCGAATATGATATTATGAAGGATAAAAATCAGCTTAATATGGCTAAGGCTGCGCTTGCCGCAAATCCTGATTTGTATTTTGAGGGCTTTTCAAATTCACCGCCGTATTTTATGACTGAAACCGGTTGTACAGGTGGCGGAAATCCTGCTGACAGTGATAATCTTAAAGCGGATATGTATGATGATTTTGGGAAATTTATTGCTGAGGCTACAAGGCTGTTTAAGAATGAGGGTATAGAGTTTAAAAGCTATTCTCCGATGAATGAGCCTGATACAAATTACTGGGGAGCAAATAGTGAAAAGCAGGAGGGTTGTCATTATAATCCGGGCGAGAGTCAGTCAAAGGCGATTGTTGAAACAAGAAAGGCTCTTGACACTGCGGGGCTGAATAATGTAGTTGTGGCGGGTATGGATGAAACAGATATTAATAAATCAGTCACGAATTATCCGAAGCTGTCCGATGAAGCTAAAATTGCATTGGGCAGAATTGACACGCATACATACGGCGGTTCTCAGCGGGCGCAGCTTAAAAAAGTTGCTGTAGACGCAGGGAAGGATTTATGGATGAGTGAGGTTGATGGCGGCTGGGACGGCTTTGGTCTTGCGGACAGAATTATAGCTGATATCAATGGCATGCAGGTGTCGGCATGGGTCATATGGGATATTGTCGATTCACATAAGGATTCTAATTTTATAAAGCCAGACGGCAGCAAAGGTGAAGCTAATACATCTCTTAATGTTACTGGTTCGATGTGGGGGGTCGGCATGGCAAACCATGACACAAAGACGCTGGAGCTTGCGAACAAGTATTATTTCTTTGGGCAGTTTACTAAATACATAAATCCAGGAGATACGCTTATAGCCTCGGCGGGTAATACTCTTGCGGCATATAATAAAATGACAGGCGATATAAAAATTGTCGCGCTTAATTCATCTTCATCAGATCAAAAGTATACGTTTGATCTTGGAGCTTTTACAGGTGTGGGAGATACAGTAAAAGAGATTCGTACAAATAATCTGACCGGCAGCGCCGCGGAGCATTGGAAGGAAATCGCCGGTGAGTCATCTCTTGATGACAAAAGGCTTTCAACAATACTTAAAGCCGGAACTCTTACAACATATATTATAGAGGGAAAGCCGGAAGCTCAGACTATATACGGCTCAATTACGGGCGGAGAAAATACGCTTGATAATGGTTCTCAGACACAGCTCAGTTTTATAACTAATGCTGAGACGGCAGATAAGGTGACGTGGTCTGTATCAAATGAAAATATCGCGTCAATTACACAGGATGGTAAGCTTACGATAAAGAATATTGGTTCAGTAATAGTTTATGCTAAGCTGACGGATAATCTGGTTTTTTCGAGAATCTTTGATATTCCGTTTAAAGGTGAGATAAAAGGAATTGGAAGAGAAATAAAAAAAGGTCTTACTGCCGCTCTTTCTCTGGATGTCAATATCAGTGGAAATGTTATATGGTCCGTTTCTGATACGAGTATTGCGGATATTACGGGGAAAGGAATTCTTACCGCGAAGGATACGGGAACAGTGACAGTATATGCTCAAATAGGCGGATATACGTTGGAGAGGTCTGTGAAAGTTACGCTTTATACCATTACAGGTACAGCTTCATGGAGCAATGCCTCAAATCGTCCGGCGGATAGTAATGACTATACAAAGGCGGCGGACGGTGATTTTAGCACATTTTTTGACGGAACAACAGGCGGATACGTACAATATGATTATGGTGCGCCGTTTAAAATAAGTTCATTAAAGCTGGCCGCAAGAAGCGGAGACGGAATGCCGGAACGAACAGTAGGAGGAAGGGTACAAGGGTCAAATGATGGGATTATATGGAAGGATTTGTATAAAATAACCTCAGTTATTCCGGCGGGAACGTATACAACCGTTGAATCAAAGGAGTTGATTAACAATAAGCCATATCGCTATTTTAGATATACAAATAATGATAATATGGCAAATATTGCGGAATTTTTAATTGATGGAGAGTTTTCGTCTGATACGGCAGTTGTTGTAAATGAATTTGAAGCTGATGCGAAAAAGCTCTTATATAGCTATGAGATTTCAAAAGAATTAGATGATTATACAAAGTACTTTGCGGTATATGACAACGATAATAAACTCAGACATATTTCAGTAAACAAAAAATCTGAGGAGATAAATGGTAATTTTGATGGATGTACATATAGGGTTTATATATGGGATAATATGAATTCTATGTATACTGCTGAACCTCAGATTACGGATTTAGAGGAATTTACTGATAATTTTGAAGGTGATATTAATATATTTGACGCTGATTTCGGCTCGCTTGCCACAGACGGAAATCAGATTTACGCATCGGGGCTGGAGCGTTTCGGAAATGTATTTGTACCTGTGAAATCAAAGGCGGCGGCAGTATTGAATGAACCTGTTGCGCTGACGAATAATACTAGATTCAGACTTACCTTTAATATGTTTGCCGGCTGGGAAAATAATGGCAGAGAGAATTCTTTTACAATTAAAGATGTGAACGGTAAAGAGCTTATTGCATTGTATATGACAGGCGGCGGATATAATTTCAATCAGATACGCATAGACGGTAAGAATGTTCTTTCTAAGTCAACTGTTGCGCAGAGCAGGAGTAATCCGGGAACAAGCAAGGCTGGAGCTAACGGCTGGAATGCGGGTGGTCAGCCATATGTAAATAATGTGGGATATAATAAAACTGTTGAAATTATTATTGATGGTACAGGCTCGGTATCGGTGTCAGCTAAAGGCGGAATGGAAGATACCGTGGTGACGGGAACAATTGGTGATGCTGTTACGTTAGGCTCAATAGAGATTACAGGGGATTATAATTCCGCTAGAGAACGAGTTGTCTCTTATGATAATTTTGATGGAGATATTATAACTTATGTTTCATCTCTTGACAAGTAGACAATATTTATGTGATAATATTTATATTAAATATTACAGATAAACAAGTTTTATGGAAAGAGAGGGGAAAATATTGGATGCTATTTATAAAAAAGAAATGAGCGCGTATTTGTTCGTGCATTTTGTCGGCGAAGAAGAGAATCCTGATTGTGAACAGATTTATTTTTCTGTGTCAATTGATGGAATATCATGGAAAACTCTGAACGGAGGCAGGCCTGTGCTCAGGAGTACCTTGGGAGAAACGGGAGTTCGTGACCCATATATTTTGCGCGGAGAGGATGGCAGATTTTATATAATAGCAACTGATTTAAGCATCCATTACCGGCACGGCGATAAAGAGATGTGGAAGAACTGTCAGAAATCAGGCTCTAAAAATATAGTGGTATGGGAAAGCGATGACCTTGTAAGCTGGAGCGCGGCGAGGCTTGCCAGGGTGGCCAAGGACAATGCCGGATGCGCATGGGCGCCTGAAGCTATATACGATGTTGAAAAGGGGGAATATATGGTGTTTTGGGCATCAAAAACAGCAGATGATGACTATAAAGTGCAGCGTATGTACAGAAGCTATACAAAGGATTTTAAAACATTTTCAAATCCTGAGATGTTTATAGACGGAGGAGAAGTAAGTAATATAGACACGACTGTTACAAGTTATGATAGCATTTATTACCGTTTTACAAAGAATGAGAGCAAATCATCTGTAAATATGATGAAAAGCATGTCTCTGGACGGGCCGTGGACAGATGTGAGCACATATACCTTGGGGGATATGACAGGCTATGAAGGTCCCACGGTTTATAAGCTGAATGGTGAGGATAGATGGTGTCTGCTTCTTGATAATTATGCAAAAGGGCAGGGCTATAAGCCATTTGTTACGGACGACATTACAAAGGGTGTATTCACTAATGCGGAAGATTTTGATTTTGATGCGAAATACCGTCACGGAACCGTTATGCCGATAACAGGCGAGGAATATGCAAGGCTTATTAAGACGTATAGTACAGATATATGATTTTTATAAAAACGGCGGATAATCCGCCGTTTTTGTGTATGGCATTTTGCGACAAATTCTGCATTATTACATTGAGATTAAAGGTATATTATATTTGCAAGTCAACACTTAAAAAATGGTAAAAAGTGTGCTATACTGATATAGCTGTAACAGAATTTTAGATATTCCGTATTATAAGATATGAAAATATATTATAATGCGGGGTGTTCAAAGTGGGTAAACTAATTATAGACGGCGGTGCGAGGGTAAGCGGAGAAATCCGTGTGCAAGGAGCTAAAAATGCCGTGCTGCCGATACTTGCGGCAACTGTTATGGCAGATGGTGAGAGTGTTATAAAAAATTGTCCTGACCTTCGTGATGTTGATAAAACAGACCTTGTACTCAAACGGCTTGGGTGCGGAGTAAATCGTGAAAACGGCATTGTAACGGTTGATACACGAGGTATGTGTGATTGCAGGATATGCGAGGACCTTATGCGTGAGATGCGTTCCTCTATTATTTTTCTCGGTGCAATAATTTCCAGATGCAGGCGGGCTGTTGTCAGCATGCCGGGCGGCTGTCCGATAGGCTTAAGACCGATAGACCTCCACCTTAAAGCGCTCAGAGAAATGGGTGTTGATATTCAGGAGGAGCACGGGTACATAAAATGCACTGCGGATGTTTTGCGAGGCAGCAGTATACATCTTGATTTTCCAAGTGTGGGAGCTACAGAAAATGTTATGCTGGCGGCTGTATGCGCCGAAGGGATAACAACTATATCTAATGCCGCCAGAGAGCCTGAAATTGTTGACCTTGGAAGGTTTTTGACAGACATGGGCGCAAAAGTACAGGGTACAGGAACAAGTGTGATAACAATTGAGGGTGTGGATAGGCTTCACGGAGCGGAGCATACGATTATGCCTGATAGAATTGTTGCCGCCACTTATCTTGCGGCATCGGCAATTACCGGCGGCGAATTATGTCTTAGAGGTGTCAATCCTGCGGATATGAGAGCGATGCTGCATGTTCTTAAGGAAATGGGTGTAAAATTAAAATGTGAAAGTGATAAAATAATACAGACCGCTCCTGAAAGACTTAAAAGTGTACATACAATACGCACTCTGCCGTATCCGGGATTTCCTACGGATATTCAGTCACCGTTTATGGCTTTGACAACAATGGCAAAAGGTACGAGTGTTTTCGTGGAAAATATTTTTGAAAATCGTTTTCAGCATGTTGATGAGCTGACGAGAATGGGGGCAGACATAAAGGTTGAGGGAAGAAGCGCTGTTGTGCGCGGAGTAAAAGAACTTCAGGGGGCAAATGTTGTCGCCAGAGAGCTTCGCGGCGGCGCGGCGCTTGTGATTGCGGCGCTTGCCGCGTCAGGCACAACAACAATAAGCGGTACAGAATTTATTGACAGGGGATATGAAAATATAGAAAAATATCTTCAATCCTGCGGGGCAAAAATAAGACGTGAATAATTCAGGGTGACATTATGGATGAAAGAAAAAGTAACATACGCCTTGTGAAAACAGGCGGAAGAAAAGTTACAAGAAATACAACTGAATATGATAAGGCTAACCGTAGTGTCAAGGAAAAAAACAGTACAGGTAAGAAGCGTACTATGAGCAGTCTTGAGCATAAGGTGCGCTATCAGAAGAGGCAGAAGCAAAGAAGGCTGAAGCGCCAGCGTATACGCGCGCTTATTATTCTTATAGTGACAGTGTTATTTGTGGCAATACTGCTGTTTATGACGCCTTTGTTCAATATACGTTCAGTAACGGTAGACGGTAATCGTCTTGTAAGCGCTGAACAGTTTCAGGAAAAGCTAAAGCCTCTTATAGGAGAAAATATTTTTCGCACGGGCAGCGCTAAAATAAGAAAGGCGCTGAAAACTATTTCATATATAAATACGGTGGAGGTTCAGAAAAAAATGTTTCCTCCTACAGTAAAGGTAATAGTTACAGAATATACGCCTGCCGCGGTTATACGGACAAATGACAAGAATCTGCTTGTAAACAGCCAGCTTCGTGTGCTTGAGGATGACGGAGGAGTGCCGTCAGGAATCCCTGTAATAACTGGAATTTCAGTAAAAAGCTACGAGGTGGGAGGTATTGCTGAAACTGAAGAGAATGACAAGATAAATATAGTAGCTGCTATTGTGTCAACAATTGAGGTGACAGGAATACTTGATAGGATTGTTGAAATAGATGTTAATAATATGACAGACATAAAGCTTAATTATGACAACAGATTAACGGTTCAGTGTGGCAGTCAGCTTGATATTGAGCGTAAAATAAGGTTACTTCGGGAGACGGTTATGAGCAATTCTTTGGCAGAAAATGCTCGTGGAAATCTTAATCTTGCAGAGACCGGAAAAGCGATTTATACGCCTTAAAAGAGAAAATGCACAAAAATGTACAAAAAAACACTGACAATATTGTGTAAAATTATTTGCTTTTTTAAAAAGTTTGTTGGAAAAAACTATTGAATAAGTTGACAAAACATAGTAAAATAATATATATGCGGAGATTTCCCTGTAATGTTTATAGGGTAAAACTACGAAGGAGGATATTTAGATGAGTGGAATGCCTATTGATTTAGAGGAAAACACCACAATAGACGGTGCAAGAATTAAGGTCATCGGTGTAGGCGGCGGCGGAAACAATGCTGTTGACCGCATGATTGAAGCAGGTGTGACGAAGGCTGAATTTATTTGTGTAAATACAGATGCTCAGCAGCTTGCGAATGTAAAAGCTCCGACCGTGCTTCAGATTGGAAATAAGCTGACTAATGGTCTGGGTGCGGGCGCGAAGCCGGAAATCGGCAGACAGGCTGCGGAGGAAACAAAGGACGAAATTAAAAACCTTGTAAAGGATACTGAAATGGTATTCGTAACGGCAGGTATGGGAGGCGGAACAGGTACAGGTGCCGCTCCGATAATTGCAGAAGCTGCTAAATCTCTTGGCGTTCTTACTGTTGCTGTTGTAACAAAGCCTTTCTTCTTTGAGGGACCTCAAAGAATGAGAAATGCCGAAGAGGGTATAAAAAATCTTGCGGAAAAGGTTGATGCTATTGTCACAATCCCAAATGATTTACTACTTAAAATTGCAGATAAAAAGGTTACAATAAAAGATTCCTTTAAGCTGGCGGATGATGTGCTTCGTCAGGGTGTGCAGGGAATCATTGAAGTAATCACACAGCGTGGTATCATGAATTGTGATTTTGCTGATGTAAGAACAATTATGAAAGACAGCGGTGTGGCACATATGGGAATTGGTATCGGTAAGGGTGAAAATGCTGCTTCTGACGCTGTTCGTGCGGCTATTGAAAGTCCGCTTCTTGAAACAAGCATCGAAGGCGCTGAAAATGTGCTTCTTAATATTACAGGAGGCAGTGAGTTTTCTCTTGTTGATATGGGTGAGGTTTCTAGTATTGTACGTGATATGGTCAGCGAAGAGGCAAATATTATAGTTGGTACAGCTATGGACGATAATCTTAAGGATGAAATTAAGGTTACTCTTATTGCGACAGGTCTTGACGGTTCATTGAGACGCGCAAAGGAGAATGGGGGCGATATGAAGAAGATTACACCAAGATTTGCGTCTGGTAATGCTTCTGATAGAAAAAATCCGTCTTATACATCTTCTGTTTCAGATGGTGATGAGAATTCAATATTCAATAGAAGATTAAAGCCTGGTATGGGCAATATTGATGTTCCTGACTTTTTTAAACCGGGCAGATAAGTCTATATTTGGTTTTATACAGACTGTCATATAATATGGCGGTCTGTTTTTTGTATAATAAGTGATATTATATTGACAAATTAATCCTATTGATGTAAAATGTAATTGTGTAAATTGTATAAATATTGGTTATATATAATAATAAACTAGGGAGGATTTATAATGAATCTAGACATGCTTCATCCGGCTGACCAGCTTGTTATGTTTATGGAAAGAATTTATGGTTATGGAATGACTACAACATCAGGCGGGAATTTATCCATTCTGGATGATAACGGTGATATATGGATAACACCCGGTTCAATTGATAAAGGCAGTCTTACCAGAAACGATATAGTAAGAATAAAGTCTGACGGAACTATTATAGGTAATCATAAGCCGTCAAGTGAGTACCCATTCCATCAGCATATTTATAAGACACGTCCTGATATAAAGGCTGTGCTTCATGCGCATCCGCCGGCTCTTGTCGCTTTCTCCATCGTGAGAAAGCTTCCGGATACGAGTCTTATTCCGAATGTGAAATTTTCCTGCGGAGAAATTGGTATGGCAAAATACGGACTGCCGGGCAGCGCTGACCTTGGAGCCAAAATAAGTGTGGAATTTGAAAAAGGCTTTAACACTGTTATTCTTGAAAATCATGGCGTTGTTATTGGCGCAAAATCAATGTTTGACGCGTTTAAATCGTTTGAAACTCTTGATTTCAGCGCGAGACTGGAAATTGACGCGAATAATATCGGAACTCCTTCTCCACTTATATCTGAGCAGATTGAATGGTATAAGTCAAGACAGAATGTGTTAATGGATGAATTTGTCGCAAATAATATAAGCAGTGAAGAAAAAGCTATGAGACGGGAAATGTGTAAGCTGATAAAACGAGCATATAATCAGCAGCTTTTCACAAGCACGCAGGGAACCTTTTCTCAGAGAATTAGTGATGACAGCTTTATTATAACGCCTACCGGCTCTGACAGAAAATATTTGGAGCCTGAGGATATTGTAAAAATAAGCGGTGAACTTAAAGAACTAGGGAAAATACCTTCCAAGAGCGTGGAGCTTCATAAAGAGATTTATAGACAGCATCCGCATGTGAATTCAATTATTATTGCTCATCCGCCGTGTATAATGGCATTTGCTGTGACAGACGAGCCGCTTGATTCAAGAACAATTCCTGAAAGTTATATTCTTATGCGAACTATCCCAAAGCTGGAATTTGGAGCTAATTATATGCATCCTAAGGAAACTGCGGCGGTCTTTAAAGAAAATACCCCTATAGCCATAATTAAGAATGACTGTGTAATAGTTACAGGAAGCGGCTTGCTTAATGCGTTTGACCGTCTGGAGGTTGCGGAATACAGCGCTAAAGCTATAATAGCCGCAAAAGACCTAGGCAATGTTGTTGCCATTAATGATAAGGAAATAGATGAGATTGAAGAAGCTTTCAATTTGGTAAAATAACTGATGGAGGAAAAAAATGAAAAAGAAGAGTTTAATCATAATTATAATAATAGCAGCTATTCTATTATTTGTGGGATTATTTATAGGAGGATATAATGGGCTTATCCGTATGGAAGCTGAGACAGATACCGCTTTTGCCAATGTACAGGTGCAGCTTCAGAGACGTTCTGACTTAATACCTAATCTTGTTAATACCGTGAAAGGGTATGCCTCTCATGAGACGGAGGTATATACAGCAGTATCAGATGCGCGAGCAAAGCTGGCGGGGGCGACTACGGTAGATGAAGTAAATGCGGCTGACGGTGAATTGTCATCGGCGCTTAGCAGACTTCTTGCCATTTCGGAAAGTTATCCTGAATTAAAGGCTAATGAGAATTTTTTGTCTTTGCAGGATGAACTCGCCGGAACGGAAAACCGTATAGGTGTCGCAAGGAAAGATTATAATGAAGTGGTTCAGTCGTATAATGTGAAAATACGTTCTTTCCCTACAAATATTTTTGCAGGTATGCTTGGATTTGAGAAGAAGGAGCTTTTTGTCGCTGATGAACGCGCGCAGAGCGTTCCTTCTGTAGATTTTGAATAATATGAAAAGACGATTTAAGTATTTACTGCTGTTTGCGATAATTATAGCGTCAGTTAATATATGCGTTTTAGCAAAGATGAATATACCGTCTCCCACTGATAGATTTTTTATAAATGATTACGCGAATGTTATAGATAATGAAACAGAAAATTATATTTATAGCAGAGGCAGGGAATATAATGCAAACGGCGGGCCTCAGGTGACGGTTCTTACTATTGACTCAATTGACGGAGCGGCAGTTGAGGAGTTTTCTATTGAAACTGCGCGAAAATGGGGAATAGGTGATAAGGATGCGGATAACGGAGTGCTTATACTGCTTGTTATAGACAGCCGTGATATACGCATTGAAGTTGGATACGGACTTGAAGGGGTGCTTAACGACGGCAAATGCGGGCGCTTTATAAGGAATGCATCTGATATGCTGTCATCGGGAGATTACAGCGGAGGTATACGGCAGATTTATGATGACATAATCGGAGAGCTGGAAAATCCTTCATCGGAAGAAGATAATGATGACCCTGTCGCGGAGTTGGGGGTGTCATTAATTGTTGCCGCGCTTATAATCGTCATGTGGATAATCGCAAGCCGGCGTAACGGCCGCGGAGGCGGCGGATATTACAGGCGCAGAGGTTATTATGGCGGTGGTTTCGGAGGCTTCGGAGGAAGCGGCGGCGGTACTTTTGGAGGCTTCGGAGGAAGCGGCGGTGGATTTTCCGGTGGCGGCGGAGGCTTCGGAGGCGGCGGAGCAAGCGGAAAATTTTGATAAAAACGGGCTGAATACAGCCCGTTTTTATCAGGACAGAAAGAAAATAAAAATTTTTTGGATTTTTTGCAACCTTTTACCGTTCTGAAAAGTATTATATGTGAAAGGTTAAAATACCACACACAAAAAGGAGGAAAAGAATATGAAAAAATTAGTGTCTATTATGTCAGCGTTGACAGTGACTGTCTCAATGCTGACACCGGCAGTGTTTGCTGAAAATACAAACAATAATATGAAGACAGTACTGGAAAGTGTAAAGAACAGAATTGTTATTTCAGAGGATTGTACGGAATTTGCCAGCGGTACACAAACAAAGGCTGATATGACGCTCTATGATTTTGAATGGAGAACAAAAAACAGTGATACATACAAGTATGTAGAGGTAGAGTGCTATGACAACGGAATAATAAGCTCATACCGCAGTACGCATGAAGAACCATATAAGGAGTCGCCGAGTATACCGTTTGTGTCAAAGGAGGACGCAAAAAAATACGCTGAGGATTTTTTGAAAAAATTAAATCCGGATTTTCCTTATGAATTAAAGGTTGAGGATGGCTCTGATAGAAGTCTTCATAGCGGAAGCTATAGCTTTTCTGTGCAGACATATGTAAATGGTATTCGATTTGATAACGAAGGCTATATAAGAGTAAATGGCGATACGGGAGAGATTAGCAGTTGCTCAATAGGATATATACCAGCTGAATTTCCGGCAATTGACAATGCGATAAGCCTTGAGGAAGCGCAGAATGCCTACAGCGAAAAACTTGGTCTGGAAATGATTTATAGAACCTATACAGATGATGATGGTAAAGATATTGCGTATCCTGTATATGTTCAGAAATATAATTATAATAAATATATCAATGCTCTTACAGGTGATGTGGCTGACCTGAGTGAAAAAGAAAACAGAAAGTATATGACGGCGGCGGGCGCGCTTAAATCAGGGGCGGAGGAAGCGGCTAGAGACAATGGATTGTCGGTACAGGAAATACAGGAGCTGGAAAATGTAAAAGGTCTTATTTCTAAAGATGATATTGAAAAACAGATTCTTAATAATGAAATACTGAATATTCCTAAGACAGTGCTGACAGACAGTATTAATCTTTCAAAAGCATATAATAAAGATGAATACACATATGTGATAAGCATGCGTGACAATGAGAATAACGTTTCTATTTCTGTTTATGTGGACGCAAAAACGGGCAGTATTCTGAGCTATAGCAGATATATGACAAAAGACAAAGACAAGCTGGTATTTAAAAATGATGAAATTTTAAAGACATTTGCGGGCAGCAAGGCAGACGAATATAAGTATAATGAGGAAAGCGGCAATTACGAAAGATATGTAAACGGAATGCGTGTTGAGGGTGATACGGCGGAAGTTGAATATAACGGTGATATTCTTACAAGATACAGAATAACATACACTGATACAGAAATTCCGTCAGCAGCTAATGCTATGAGCGTAAGCGAAGCAGAAAAGCTTATGTTTGATAAGGACGGATATGAGATGGTATATACCGTCAAATATCTTGATAAAGGAATAGATATACTCCCTGTTTATGTACATAATACCGTAAATATAAATCCGTTTACAGGTAAATATGTAGATTACGAAAATGAAGAAATAACCGGTGGCGGGAATAATATTGAGTATTCAGATGTAGAAGGGCATTATGCGGAAAAGTATATTAATGAGCTTGCGTATTATGGCGTTGGATTCGAGGATGGAGAATTTAAACCTGATGAAAAGATAACGCAGAAGGATTATCTTGCATTGCTGACATCTGTTTATGATAGCGGAGTGATAGTGCTGAGAAATGATAAGGAACAGTCTGATTATATATACAGAAGCTCAATAAAAAGAAATATTGTTTCAGAAAATGAGCGAGATGATGCGTCTATTATAACGCGTGATAAAGCCGCGGTATATATGATAAGAGCTATTGGCGCGGAAGAATATGCGAAGTATAATGATATATATGTTTCGCCGTTTAAGGATGTGACGGATAATAAAGGCTATTCGGCATTGCTGTCAGCTATGGGAGTTATAAGTGGTGATGAAAATGGAAATTTTAATCCGAATCGTGAAATTACAAGAGCTGAGAGCGCCGTCATGATATATAATTATTTGACAAGATAATAAAAACTCTGTCAGGGAAATATCCTGGCAGAGTTTTTATATATAGAGAAAATTATGTGACAGCTGAGTGGCTTTGTAAAAGCTGGTTAATAAAAAAACTGTTGTATGAGTATAAAAAAATATATGTTTGTCAAGACCATCCGTATACGGATGGTCTTGACTTTAAAA
>CAJUFV010000059.1 GCA_910585795.1 uncultured Clostridia bacterium
AACAGCATTCCAGAATACTAAAAATTATAATTAAAATAACATTGCAATTATATAAATTTACTTATTTTTAAACGCCCATAATTTATTCATTGTAAAATTAACAGGTACTACAATAAACATAATAATAATCGGCGCGATTACATCTGAAATACCAAGTACTGTTATAAACAGATACAGAAGAATCGTCTTTAAAAACAAACCTGTAGCAGCATATGAGGAAACCGTTTTTACAAATGCCAATGCTTTAGAACGTTCTTTTCCTTCTTCCTTTTTAAAGACATATTTATCATTCCAGTAAAAAGCATTTATAACACTTATAGATAAACCGATAAAATTAGAAGGTATATACGCCTTATCCCCAAATAAATGAAAAAAATTAAATATATTCAGAGCAATCAAGTATGAAAAATAGTCAATAAACGTATTAACTACTCCAACCAATCCAAATTTCACAAACTGCATTAATGCCAGCCATTTTTCATCCGATATACTTATATTAAATATACCTAACACAGATTTTATTATACTGTATGCAATATTGTTAAAAATCTGCCACAGCTTCCTTAATATTTTTACCATGTTTACTCCTTTACATCCAAAACGCAATTAAATGCTGCATTGTATAATACAATTCCGGATTTTCTGTCTGAACAGGATTTTCAGTATGCGCAAATATACTCAAAAACGCAAAAACTAACGTTATCACAGACAATATAAGTGTTAATTTTATAACATTGTTTTTTACATAAGCATTGCTCATATGCTTATCATAAAGAGCAAATATCGTTATAGATGACACAAGCATCATAAGCCACACAAAATCTGAAAAATATCTTGTCAAAAGTCCGGCCATCTGCGTATCTAAAACTGCCAGCACCACTGCCATTATCACTGAAAGATATACCATTCTGTATGCGCGTTTATCTTCAAAAAGCTTTTTCTGTGTTGCGCCAAATATACCGACTATCAATATTGGATAAAGCATGAGAACTCCGCCCATGAGCTTTTCGGTAAGCGTCAACCCCTGATATACCGTCGCGGAACCAAAATCATGTATAAACGGGAAAACGGCGTTCATTTGAAGAGGCTGCAAAAAATATGTGAATATTCCAAGTCCTGTTCTACCTAATACAAATCCCCTATGTGTCATATCATTAGTTGTAAGATTGTAATTTGCGCCGAAATCAAAAGGTGAGCCAAAACGCGCAAAATTGTACCACATCAGAAGCAAACCAACCACAGCAAACGGTAAACACACCGCAACTGTCTGTTTTATACTGTTTTTAGAAAACAATGTACGTGTTTTAAAAGCATAATTCCAGAAAAATATAACTCCCAATACAGCAGTCACAAGAAACTGCGGACGACATCCTGCCGTTAACGCAACAAAAACTGAACCAACAGCAAGACGTTTTGATGAAAGCACTGTTTTCCCTTTCTTATTCTGTTTTTCAGCTGACAGCCAGAGTGCCAGTCCCCATACAGCAAACATAAGAGCCGAAAGACTTGGCACCATGTAAAAATCTGGCTTATATATCGTATACGCAATACCGGAAGCTGCCGAAAATACAACTGATAACAGCAAATATATTGCAAACGGTGTGTTTTTATACCACTTTTTAATAATTTCCCAAAGGAGAAGCAATATCCCAATCATTGTTATAATTCCAAAAATATACAGCGCAATGTGATTAGGCATATCCTGTCCTGTCATTACATTGTACGGCAAATACAATATTAACGCGGGCACTATTCCAAAATAACAATAATATTTTCCGTTATAGTACGCGTGGTCCCATTTATAGGACACTCCTTGCATTGCTCTATCTCCAAAATCGTATGGATTCTCCATAGACTGAAGTTTATCCGGAGCATCACCCGTATCAAAATGTCCGTCTTTAATTGAATCAATAAGACTATAGTATTGTTTATGATTATCAGAACTTTTGTACCAATTTAATGCGCTAGTATTCCAATGAATCATAGTTAAAAATACTGACGCCTGAATAACAACCAATGCTGCAGTAACGGCCTTCTGCCATGGCTTAGTTAAATCAGTTTTGTATTTATATACGCTTGACTTTGGACGCAGAACAAACAGCGACATAACTGCCAGCGTCATAAATATAAACCGTAGCCATGAGAACATCAGCGGCACACGCGCATTTAAGCCTATAAACGCGGTATCAACTGTTCTGCCGTTCATACCATTTATCGTGATTTTCAGCTTCTCAACATCACCGCTGAAATGTAACCTGATATACTGACTCATTTTCACATCTGACAGCACAATCCTTGAAGGCACGGAAAGATAATTTGCGTTTGCCTCGTCAACTGCGGCCACAGTAATATTCGCCTTAATACCTTTTAAATCTCCAGGTGTAAAACGCAAATATTTTAATTTCTGATTAATATTATTAATTTCTATTACAGCCGAATCACTGTTAATCTGAAAGCTGTCAGCGCTCATTTGCGTGAACCCTGACGACATATCCTCGGCTGTTGTGGTGAATTCCCTGCCAAACGCAGAATTCAGCCACTTGAAATTAAATACAAACACTTCACATATAAGCATTAGCACTACAATAACAGCAAAAACAGCTCCATATTTTTTTAAACTTTCTTCAGCAAAAAATTTCTTTGCTGATTTAATTTTTTCTCTTATTGTATCCAATTTGTATTCCCTTCTTTCTGCAATAAATATAGAATACCGCAAATGCTACTGTTAAAAATGAAATAATACAGCTTATTTTAAATATAATTAAACCCGAATATTTTATTTTGATATTATCTGAGCCATCATGAAGCTGTACACGCAAAACATTGTTTGTTCCCTTTACTATATCAAGCCTGTTTCCATCAATGTCTTTCGCGGAATATCCCGGATAATAAAGCAGCGGTACTTCTACATATGCACTATTTTTTGCTCCTGATAGTTCAAGAGCAATATTTGTACCTTTCTTTTCATATGAAGTGATTTGTATGGAATCATCTGACGCCTCATACTGCTCCGGTTCAAGATTGTTTATATTTGTCCCCTGAACAAAATATTCATTATCCCATCCAGGAGCGCCCGCATTTGGAGCAGCCTGACCTATCTTCACAGCAGCGTCAAACTCTGTTGTATACGCTGTTCCAAAAAATACAAAGGAAATTGAACATATAAGGCAAGCCGTACCTATTATTATTTTTTTATGCATATCAGTATTCACCTTACTTGACACTACCGCAGCTGATACTATACAAATTATCGGAGACGCAAGACTAAGAAATCTCCACGGCATACGAATAGTACCTGCTATAGAGTTAAATAGCTTTGGTTTTTGTAAAAGCTCTGACGGGAATAATGTACTTGCCATAAACATAATAAATACTGTAAACAGAAACATTTCCACATAGAACGTATAATTCCTGAGCTTATTCTTTCTTTCAAATATAAAATATACTGCCGCAATGACAAAACAGAATGTTACTCCCACTCCTAATGATAATGACATATTTCCGCGTATACCTAACGGTATGAGCTGTGAATATCCAAACTTATCATTAAAGAAATTAAACATTTCCGCCGGAAATATTGCATTACTGAAATACTCCGTATTATATGCTGTATGACGTATTGCCAAATCAACACCAAAATAATATGTGATAAACGGTATCAAATACCATAAATTAATTAAAAGCGTAAATACGGCTGACTTTATAAGCGATATATACCTTTTTTCTCTTATTAGGTCTTTTGCAAACACAATAAATGTAACTGCACTTATCATAACAACAAAAATACAGCTTATTATATGCGAATGGAATATTGCACTGCATCCAAGAGCAAATACCCACCATTTTGACTTATCATCCTTTAATATATAATACAATCCCAAAATTATAACAGGGAAAAATGTCATTGCCAGTGTCTCACCTATTGCCGCTCTGTAAATCAGATTAATAATACGCCATGTAGACAAGGTATATACAACCGATGAAAACAAACCGGCAAAAGTTGATTTAGTTATTTTTTTCGTACATATATACATTATAAATGCAGTCGCTAAATTCACAATAAATAAAAATATTTTATAAGAAGTAACCAGAGATATACCGCACATTCTTAATAACGCGGGAATATATAAAAACAAGCTTGGATATACACTTGCCGTAATATAACCATAACCATTATTATGTGTAGGGTCAATTCTTACAGGAAATTGTCCCGAAAGCAGTCCATCTTTTAATCCCTCTATTCTATACAAATGAAAATTCAAATCTTGTCCATAACTAATGTAATCTGAAAACAAAGGATAAGACGCAAAAACAGCTATTGAAATTAATGTTACGGCTACAGCAGATGTTGTCAAATCTCCCTGCTTTTTCAATCTAATATATCCTATATATAGCAATAATGCGGCCAGCATAAGTGAAATCATTATTGTGTCATTAAAAATAGCATGTTTACTATCAATTTTTATATTTGAAATACTTCCGGATTCTGTTCTTAATATAATATTACTTTCATCTTTACCAAGCTTGACATCTATTACACCATTTCCCACACCGAAAATCTCACCGTCAGGATTAGTAACTACACATTCGCCATTTCCGGAAATATTAAATTTATATTCTCCCTTAGGTAATGACAAATATGGTTTATATTCCGTATACGAGGCCGTATTTTCACCTGCCTGCAAATCAAAAGAAAGGCTGCGTGAGGTCACTGCATTAAGCATAAGCAGCACTGCTATTATAACAACTCCAAACACATACCAGTACCATATATTCTGATTCCCTGAAATATCTTTTATTTGTTTTTTCATCATTGCTTCTCCTTGCCTTCTTTGAATTTTTTTTCCGTCTGTATAAGTCTATATTCAAAATCCTGTTTATTTTTCTGTATTATGGTAGAAAGAATCAATCCTGAAAAATATGACTGAATTGCTCCAAGTATGACAAATCCGCATACTACAAGAGTCGGTATTTTAGGAACAAGACCTGTCTGAATATATGTCACAAATACAGGGATAAAGAATATAAGTGCCAATATTATCAGAAATAACGACAGCATTGAGAAAAACTGTCTTGGTTTATAATTTTTATATAATTTCATTATTGTTTTTAAAACTTTAAAGCCATCTGAATATGTATTCAGCTTTGACTCACTTCCATCAGGACGGTCACGATATTCAATTATTACATTTTCCACCGACATTTTTTTATCTACTGCGTGAATAGTCATCTCTGTCTCTATTTCAAATCCCTGGGATAATACAGGAAAGGTTTTTACAAAATTATAACTGAATGCTCTGTATCCTGTCATGACATCCTTTATATCATTTTTAAACAAATGATTTATGCTTGACCTTACAATGGAATTGCCTGCGTTGTGAAACGGACGTTTATTTTCTGTAAAATATGTTGAAGAAAGCCTGTCGCCGACAACCATGTCAACATTTCGTTCCAAAACCTTGTCTGCCATTTCTCTTGCATATTCAGCCGGATATGTGTCATCTCCATCGGTCATTATATATACCTCAGCGTCAATCTCACGAAACATACGGCGAATAACATTTCCTTTCCCCTGCGTATACTCATGCCTGACAACTGCTCCGGCATTTTCAGCAATAACTACAGTATCATCGCTTGAATTATTATTATAAACATAAATAACAGCCTCCGGCAGCGATGTCTTAAAATCTTCAATTACTTTTTTAATGGTCCTGCCCTCATTATAGCAGGGAATTAATACCGCTATTTTATCCATAAAACTTTCTCCCTAATTTCTTTAATTACTGTATAAAATAATAAATTTATTATATGTCATAATAGCACATAAGTCAAGTATACAAACTCTATACGTACGCGCAAACAAAAAAACGCATTGACGTGCAATGCGTTTTTCTGTAAGTTAAAATTCAAATGTCTTTGTAAGCACCTCATCGCCTGACGCACCAAATTCTTTTGCGGTAACCTCTAACGGAACTGATTTATCTTTCAGCTGATACGCGCGCTGAACTGTTATACTGTCTCCGCTGGAAATACGTTCGGCCATTGAAAGAAGATTTACTCCTTCAATATTTGATACAACCGCGCCGACCAATGACCCGCCGTCCTGAGATACCTCCACCTCGACAGCTGATGTAAACGCTGTGTCAGAACCGCTGTTATTCTTAAAATCAAAGGATACGACAACTATATCGGTACCATCGGCATTAATACGCTTTGCATCGCCTATTGACACATCATAGTCTCCCAGTTTTCCGTCATACTCATTTTTCTCTGTCTGAGAGACTGCCTCTGTTCCTTCAAGCTTGTCCATATCAACAACAGTCTCCTCATACGCGCCGGAAGCATCTGTCTGATTCGTTTCAGACTGATTTCCAGCTATACTTGCTGAATTATCTGTTTTTTTACCGCAGCCTGTCAGCGATACAGCAAGAATTAAGACCATAATTAACATTGTTAAATTCTTTTTCTTCATTGTAATTTTCCTTTCTGCATTAAATAAATCAACATTAGTTTTTCACATTAATTTCATTCATATACTAACATAGCAATTAAAAAAAATCAAGCTAAACAAATAAAAATTCATAATCTATTTACATTGACATAACACATTTTAAGATATATAATAAATATTTAAGGGAGGAATAATATGAGCAACATAAAAGCATGTATATTTGACCTTGACGGAACACTCACCGACACTCTGTGCGCTATAGCCCATTTCGGCAATCTTGCGCTTGAGAGCTTCGGATTTTCAAAGCTTCCTGTTAATAATTATAAAACCTATGCCGGAGACGGACGCGACAAGCTTATACACCGCATACTTGCCGCACATGATTCCGATACCCCTGAATTATTTCAGCAGGTACGCGAAGTCTACGACATGGCTTATGAAAACGATTACCTTTATGACACAAATGTATATGACGGCATACACACTCTTTTGTCTGAGCTGAAAAAATCAGGCATTAAAACCGCTGTATGCTCAAACAAGCCCGATAATGTTGTGCACTTTGTAACAGATACACTTTTCGGCAAAAATTATTTTGACACTGTAAACGGAGTTATCGACGGCATGCCTACAAAGCCTGACCCCTATACTCCGCTGCAAATAGCCAAAAAACTAAATGTAACACCTGAAGAATGTCTTTTTATAGGAGATACTAATATTGATATTTATACAGCTAAAAACGCTAATATGACATCTGTAGGCGTATTATGGGGATTCCGCACAAAAACAGAATTAATACAAGCCGGAGCGGACTATATTGCCGATCTTCCTCATACCATTCTTCAATTGGTGAATTAATAAGCAAAGGGGACATATTTATGCGAACAAGCGGTATACTATTGCATATATCATCTCTGCCGTCCGATTACGGCATAGGAACACTGGGGAAAGAAGCATACAAATTTATCGACTTCCTCAGAGAAGCAAAACAGCGCTGCTGGCAAATACTTCCTGTAGGACCTACCAGCTACGGAGACTCACCCTATCAGTCCTTTTCAACAAACGCGGGTAATCCGTATTTTATAGATTTTGATATTCTCTCTGAAGAGGGACTTTTAGAAAAATCAGATTATGATTCTTTAAAATGGGGAAACAGCGGCAAATGCGTTGACTATGAAATACTATATAATGAACGCTTTAAGGTACTTCGCAAGGCATTTATAACTTTTAAAAACAGCGATACATCTGCTTTTAATGAGTTTCTGCGAAACAACGAAAACTGGATTTCAAATTATGCGCTGTTTATGAGCATTAAAGAAGCTAACAATGGAAAGTCATGGCTTGAATGGGAGGAAGGCCTTAGAAAGCGTGATTCTCACGCGCTGTGGAAATTCAAATCCGAGCATGAAGATGATGTTATGTTCTGGGAGTTTTTACAATTCAAATTTTTTGAGCAATGGAACAAGCTCAAGAACTGCGCAAATCAAAACGGTATTTCCATTATAGGTGACATCCCTATTTACGTTGCGCTTGACAGTGCCGAGGTTTGGGTATACAATGACCTGTTTGAGCTTGATGAAAACCTGATTCCCATTGCTGTGGCAGGCTGTCCTCCGGACGCGTTTTCACCTACAGGACAGTTATGGGGAAACCCTCTTTACAAATGGAGCCGCCACAAGGAGCTTGGATATAAATGGTGGATTGACAGAATACGCTCAGCAACATCATTATATGACATAGTGCGTATCGACCACTTCCGAGGATTTGAAAGTTTTTATTCCATTCCATACAGAGATAAAACGGCCGAAAACGGTACGTGGCGCAAAGGTCCGGGCATTGAACTGTTCGACGCTGTAAAGCGCGAACTTGGCAGTCTTCCTATTATAGCTGAAGACCTGGGTTTTCTTACTGAAGATGTATATACTATGCTCAAACAATCCGGATTCCCCGGCATGAAGGTTCTTGAATTCGCCTTTGACCCGCGTGAGGAAAGCAACTATCTGCCGCATACTTACAGCTCTAACAGTGTTGTATACACCGGCACTCATGACAACGATACTATCAAAGGCTGGCTTAACGAGCTTGACGAAGAAACCCTAGATTTCTTAAAAAAATACATAGATTCGGAAAATAATCTTGTCTGGAAAATGATAAAATCGGCTATGGCTAGCGTGAGTAATACAGCTATCATACCAATGCAGGATTATCTTGAACTGGACAGTGAGGCAAGGATGAACATTCCATCCACTCTTGGCGGTAACTGGCAATGGCGCATGGGAAAGCGCGACGCCACAAAGAAGCTGGCAGCTCAAATCGCGGATATAACACGTACATACGGAAGATGTGAAAGATAAAAACACAGTAAACAACGAAGGATTAGAGATTAAATTCTCTAATCCTTATTTAATATTAATCGTCAATAAATTCAAATCTGACTGTTTCTTCAGGAATATACATAGTATTTGTAATTTTAAACTTTTCTCCGTCTGTTGCAGGACCGAATACAAATCCTGTGTCAATAACAAATCCATCTTTATCATAGCATTTAACATCAATACCAAGCGAATTATCGCCTGTTACCACTCCGATTGCTTCATACGTAATTTTCAGCTTGCCTGTATATGCCTGCTCCGTGTCTATTATTTTAAATGATTCCATATTTGTTGTCCGCCATAAGCGGCCGCTGCCATAATATTTGTTTAAAGTAAATGATGTGTCATATTTTATGCTTGTTATATTACTGTTTACATTATCTGAAATATTAGTATCCGCTTTTGAGTTTTCAATTGTATTTGAATTGCTGTTAGCGGTTAACTTTATAGTATTATTTTCAAACCCCACATCAAATCCGCCGACAACGTCGGCAATATCCCTGAGCTTAAAATATGTACTGCCGTCAATATTATATCCCTGTAATGACACTCTGCTTCCGTTATACATAACCGGAAACTCGTTGTCTGATACAGTATACTGCGCTGCTAATCCCCCCGCCGAGCAAGCAATCACAGCGCCCGCTATTACGCCTACAATTAGCCCGTGTAATCGTTCTTTCATCCGTTTGTACCTCCGTAAAATTAAATTATTTTTATTTTCACGCATAAAAAAATGCGTGATATAAAATCTATACCACGCACAAAAACGCGGCTTAGATTTCAATGTTACCACACATTTTACTATCATATATGAATACTATTTAAAGACATTTACTCTAAAGTATTTTACATATATAAAGCCTGCGTTTTTTACTAACACAACCTTTAGAGTATATGTCAATAAGAATATTTCTATAGAAACATTCTAAAAACAAATATTTAAAAATAGCACCATATATAATCAAATATATGATAGTAAAAATGTGGTACGTTTATTATATCACACCCATCTTGAATTGTAAATAACAAATAAAAAATGCGTGATATAAAATCTATATCACGCACAAAAACGCGGCTTAGGTTTCAATGTTACCACACAAAAAAGTTCAATTTTTAAAGTTAATAATAGCTGATTTGTTCAATATTTTCAACACTTTTACATTAGTCAAGTGTGGTAAAAATACGGTTATTAGTAACAAATTAGTAACACGTTAATAACAAAAATCATAAGAAAAAATATTGACAAAAAAAAAGAAATATGTTATAGTTTAGATAGTAAAGGAATGGTTTTGACCGTTCCGCAGTTTAAGGTTTTATAGCAAAAGCCATAAGTCGCCTCTTATTGCGAGTAAGGGGCGACTATTTTTTTATGTTCTTTATAATTTCAAGTATTATAATAAGTATAATTAATTCAATTATAGAATCCATACCAAACACCCCCTTTTTGAGAGTGTCGGAACAGTCGCCACCATTCCAATATATCAAGGTCGCATAGATTTCTCTATCACCTACAACCAACTAATATGGTTGATAATGCCATTATAACACTTATTTCGACAGATTGCAATATATAAAACTTAAATCTCCGTACCATCAGGGAATTGAAATTTACATATAAATTTTGCACCGAGAGCCTCAGAAATATTATTCAAATCAGCAGACGAGAATTTTCCTGTTTTTAACCGCTGTCCAAAAGCTTGAGATGTTGTTCCTATTCTACGCGCCAATTCTGCCTCACTAATCTTAGCGTATGTTGTGGCAAGTTTAATTTTGGTTGATATATCCATAAAAAAATCCCCCTTTTATAGTTTTCGCTTTGTATTA
>CAJUFV010000060.1 GCA_910585795.1 uncultured Clostridia bacterium
CAATATATTGTGGTGACAAAAATTGATTTTCGTAAGACAGGAAGTATGATTATTCGACAATACATATTAGTTTTCTTTATTTTTTGATATTTTTAACTGTAAATATACAAGAAATGACCCTGATGCAAGTATCAGTAATGCGGAAACAAGCTGGGAAATGCCAAGCACATTAGGGATAACATACAATATATATTCGGAGTTTCTCATACCTTCAAGAAATAGTCTTCCTATAGCGTACCAGAGGATATAAAAACAGAATACTTGTCCATCTGTTTTCTTTTTGTCACGGAATAGTATAATTATAATAAGACCTGCGATATTCCATACAGCTTCGTATAAGAACAGAGGATGGACAGGAGCGGCTCTGTTTATGGACATTCCAAACAGACCTTGTGTCTCTCTGCCGTAGACCTCGGCGTTTACAAAATTTCCGAATCGTCCTATTGCTTGGCCTATAAGAAGTCCTGGCGCGCATACATCAAACACTTTAGCGGTATTGATTTTTACGGCATGGCAGTATATAAAAGTAGAAATAGCCGCTCCGGTTATGCCTCCGTAAATAGCAAGACCGCCATTCCATATTTTGAACATATCAATAAATGAATCAAATTCATCTAAAGCAAAAAGTACGTAATAAATTCTTGCTCCAATGATACCGGCCGCAAGTCCTATGAGGGCAATGTCCCATATATTGTCTTTTTTTACTCCTCGTTTACCGCATGTCTTACAGACAAACAGCATGCCTAAAAGAAATCCGGTAAGAATAATTAATGCGTACCAGTATATCGGCTTTGAGCCGATGGAAAAGGCAACAGGATTTATGTTCAGTGTTATACCAAGTCTAGGAAAAGATATAATATTCATTTTTAAGCCTCCTTCATTGAAAGTGAAATACGTTTCTTTTTTACATCTACTTCAAGGATTCGAACCTTTACAATATCGCCTACAGATAATACATCAGTGGGATGCTTGATATATTTGTCACATATTTGTGATATGTGCACAAGTCCATCCTGATGTACGCCTATATCAACAAATGCGCCGAAATCTATGACATTGCGTACTGTGCCGGTGAGTACCATGTCAGGCTTCAGGTCCTCCATTGACAGTATGTCGGAACGCAGAATCGGCTGCGGCAGTTCATCTCTGGGGTCACGCCCTTTTTTGACTATGCTGTCTGCTATGTCATTAAGCGTAATTTCTCCTATACATAATTCTTCGGCGAGCTTTTTAGTGTTTGACGAAGCGAGCTTTTGCTTTAAATCATTTACAGCTCCGCGCTGTATATCATGCTCTGTGTATCCCAGCTGATTCAAAAGCTTTTTTGCGGCTGCATAGCTTTCCGGATGTACAGACGTGTTGTCAAGCGGTTCGCCGCCGTCCATAATTCGCAGAAAACCGGCACATTGTTCGAAAGCTTTCGCGCCAAGCTTTGGTACTTTTAAAAGCTCTTTGCGTGTATTGAACTTACCGTTTTCTTCACGATAGATGATGATATTTTTTGATACAGTTTTATTTATGCCTGCTACATATGACAGCAATGACGGAGAGGCGGTATTGAGGTCAACACCTACGCTGTTTACACAGCTTTCAACAACTCCGCCTAAGGCTTCTCCCAGACGTTTTTGATTCATATCATGCTGATATTGCCCTAC
>CAJUFV010000061.1 GCA_910585795.1 uncultured Clostridia bacterium
AAAAGGGGACATTAAACATGAAAATTACGTTTGATTACGCGGCAATTTCAGACGTGGGGATGGTAAGAAAAAATAATGAGGATAATATTTTTGTACCTAATGAAAAGATAAGAGAGCCTAAAAAAAATATATATTCCTGCGGCGGAAAAATGGTTGAAGATAAAGCCATGTTTTGTGTATGTGACGGTATGGGAGGACACAGCGCGGGAGAGGTGGCATCATATATCGCGGTTCAGCAGGTAAATAAAAATTATGACAAAATTATGGGTATGATAAAATCTCCAAAAGCTGCAGGAAAGGTTTTAAGGAATTTTATATCAAATGTAAATGACAATATATATAACACTACAGAGGAAAGACCTGAATTAAAATCCATGGGAACGACTATGGTTGGACTGTATTTTATGAATGGAGGAGCGTATTTTTTCAATATTGGTGACAGCAGAGCGTATGTGCTAAAAAATAACAAATTGCTTCAACTGACATCAGACCACGCGGATTCCGAAAATAAACATGCGCTGACAAGATTTTTAGGAATGTCATCTGAATACGGAGCAGTTTATCCAGATGTGGCAAACAGAAAAACAACTGTCGGAATAAAAAGCAGATTTTTATTATGTTCAGATGGTCTAACTGATATGGTAGATGAAAGTATAATAAAAAATATACTGACGGAAGAAAAGGATGTGAGTGAGGCGGCAAAAAAGCTGGTGGATACGGCTAAAAAAAATGGCGGGCGTGATAATATTACAGTTCTGATTATTGACGCGGCTCCTGCAAATAAGCTGAACGGTATAGTTCAAAATAAGCTGGTTATTACAGCTGTTGTAATAGCTCTGCTGGCATCCGCTGTAGTGGGATTGCTTATAAGTAACAAAAGAGATACGGGCGGCGCGTCTTTAAATGATATAAGCAGAGATATAAAAAATGCCACAGACCTTTCAGAGGCGCTGAAAAATATTCAAACATATACATCGGCAGCAGAGGAAAAGGTGATGGCTTATCAGAGATTTAGTGAATCAATTGATGCTGCGGACGAAAATATAATGGCTAAGAATAATGAATTAAAACATCTTACAGAGCAGTTGACTGAACTTATAACAGGGATAAATGAACGTGTGAATTCTGTTTCTGACAATAATGCTGCTGAAAGTGAGGAAAAACTGACAGAAATAAAACAATTGTCAGAAAGCGAAGAATATATAAATATCAGTCTGCTTTCAGAACAATGTGATAATAAGATGAATGAAATAAATGAGGCTCTGCGCGTAAATAAGGAACAAGCGGCGAAAGAGGCGCCCGCTTCTGAAAAAACTACTCGTCAGAATTATGGAGGAAGCAGAACATCAGGGAGTAATTCAGACAATACATATTCTGAAAACAAGTCATACGGAGCTACGGGCAATAGCGGCTCTCAGACAGACATATCATCGAATAATTCATCAAATACGTCACAGAGTGGTCAGACAGAGCAGACTGTATCTGAAGTACAGCAGGAAAATAAGCAATCAACTTTTGACGGGGGAAGAGATTAATGGACATTAATAAAAAAATTAAAGTCATATCAATAATGATTGCGCTTACAGCTGTACTGTGTTCTGTTATAGTGACTGTTAATACAAGAGTGAAAAAAGAAGACGAGTCCGCGAAGCTGGCAGAAATACAAAAAGAAATGGAAGAGCAGGAACAGCTTGACATTAAGCTGAAAGAGGCTGAAGATAAATTGTCTGTAGATGAAAAAATTAAGGCCTATATAACCTTTTATGAAGGAACAGGTGATGTGACGGATGAGATAAAAGGAAAAAAGGCCGAGTTGAAAGCTAATTCTGATACGATAAAAACAAAAGCTGAGACATGCGGCAAGGAGCTGGAAAAAATATATAATTCTGTTGGATTTACTGTTAATGAACGTATAACCATGATTGATGAATTTTATGCTAATGAACGTTATAAGTCCTTATCAGATACCTTATCAAAGTGTGAAAGTCTGAAAACAGAAATTGAAGGCGCGGTTAAGGCGTATAATGATGAGCAGGAAGCAAAGAAAAAAGCGGCAGCTCAAAGTAATAACAGTTCAAACAACAATTCTAAACAGGGGTCATCAAACCGGAGCTCCGGCAGCAGTTCATCCGGAAATTATTCACGAGGTTATTCATCCGGAGGGGGTTCTTCATCCGGAGGTTCATATAGCTCATCTTCAGAAACATCATCCGGAGGAGGCTCTTCATCCGGAGGTTCATACAGCTCATCTTCGGAGACATCGTCCGGAGGAGGTTCATCAGATGCTGGTCTGGGCAGTGAAAGATAACTAACACAGGTGGAAGGATGTAGATAAATGCTTACAGGAAATACAAGAGTAGATGAAATAATACAAAATAATTTCGGTGTTGAGATTGAACGTGAAATAGGAAGAGGAAAATACGGTATAGTATACAGCGGTGTGGATAACGCCACAGGCAGTGACTGCGCTATAAAGGTAATCTCTCTTCCCACACCGGAGCTTGAAGAAAAATTGAGAGATTCCTACGGCGATGACGAGGAAAAAATTGAAGATGTAGTTCGTGAAATGGCAAATAGATTTGAAAATGAAATTAAATCTATGCAGAAAATAGGAAGACAGACTGATAATGCGATAAGAATGAATAATCATATACTCACGCAGGAGGGCCTGTATTTTGATTTGATAATTTCTATGGAGCTGGCTATGCCGTTAAAGAGATTCCTTGCGCAGGAGGAGTTTACTGTTGAAAAGGTGATAGATATTGGATATGAAACTGCGCAGGGACTCAAAATATGTCACAGCGAGGGCATTATACACAGAGATATAAAGGAAGATAATTTATTTATTGGCTCAGACAACAGAATAAAAATAGGTGATTTTGGTGTCGCGAATATAAACAGCAATCATGTAAGCAAAAAAACAGAAGGAGTCGGAACTCCGCATTATATGGCGCCGGAAATAAAGAAAAATGAAGATTATAATAAAACTGTTGATATATATTCTCTCGGTATAGTGCTTTATATGCTGCTCAATGAAAATAAGCCGCCCTTTTATTCGGAGGGGGTAAGTGAAAGAGAGGCTTACAGCAGACGTATGTCAGGCGAGCCTCTTCCGCCACCTAAAAACGCTCCTGAGGTTTTAACGGACATAGTTTTAAAATGCTGCTGTTATAATCCTGATGAGCGGTACAGAAGCGCAATGGATTTAATAAAGGACTTGGAGGACGCGAAGGATATTTTGAGCGCGGCGGAGCTTGATACAGTCGTCCCGTATCCGAAACGCAGATTATCTGACGCTCAGTGGTGGGACCGGCATTTTAAGGAAGCTAATACCAGAAGTATATATACTGAGGAGATAGTAAGCAAAAGAAATATTTTGCATGATACAGTTGGTTATTTTATGGATATTGTTCAACGGCTGGGGAATGATTCCGGTGACGCGGATGTGGTAAGAAACGTACAAAGCGGCCGGGGAATTGCTGAGCGCGATTTGAATGATGAAGAAAAAAAAGTCAGATTAATGAAAAGAATATTGATTTTGATGATATGCGTAATAGTCATGCTGGGCGCGGCTATGATTTTGCTGTATCCAAAAACCGCTACATTTTATTCAAATATGTCTGATGGGAATAAGGTTTATGTTCAGTATTTGTTTTTTAAAGAAAGAGCTCTTACAGATATAGCCGCTTCCTATTTAAGCTCAGATGGTAAGTATGTGTATTTCAGCAATCCTGACGAGGACCACAGGCTTTACAGAGCAAATATATGGAGCGGCAAAACAGAGCTGTTATGTGACGCGGACTGCGAATATGATATTCTTATCGGAAATTACATATATTTTACCGATTTTGACGGCGGTGAAAAGCTGTACAGAATAAAGAAGGATGGAACAGACAAGCAATGTCTTATTGAATACGCGTGTAAGAATTTGAAAAATAAGAACGGAAATTTATCGTTTTTGCTCGTTGATACAGGAGCTGAAAAAGAACTGGATGTAAAGTCGATAAAATAACAAAGGAGGAGTATTAATGAATAAATCATTAATTTTAATATTGACATTATGTGTGATAAATTTAAACGGTTTAAATGTGCTTGCCGCTGACAACGGAGAAGCGTTAGCATCTAAAAAAGCTCAGATAACAGAGGTGACTCCGCGGCCGGACGTAACAGTCATGCCGGAGTCAACGGTCATACCGGAGCTTACACCCTCACTGGATACAGCACCGGCGCCCGAAGCGTCTTCCGCTCCGGCGGCCGAAACGTCACCGATGCCCGCTTCCACTCTTGAACCGACAGCGTCATCGGCTATTGCGCGGCCATTTTTCTATTGCATGAAAAACGGTTCGGAGTATGCCTATATAAAAGATGGTAACAAAATAATTTTTGAGCCTATGACGGCTAATAACGGATTGACGGCGGCTCCTAAAATTTTTGATGACAGGTCATATTTGCCGTTCAGATACCTGTTCATGTCAATGCTTGGATTTACTGAAAAAAATGATAATGAGTCATTGGAAGAAAAACAGTTTACATATTATGGCTCAGGAGAGAATTTTACGCTTGAGTTTAAAATAAATAATGAGGTAAAGGTTCTGACAATGACTGGACTTTTCAACTATGACGGAGATGTCATGGAGGAGCTAAAGCTGGATAACGGTGTTTCGTATGTTCCGCTGAGATATTTTGAGGAAAACGAACTTTGCAGACTGGGATGGGATGACGCGAGTAAAAGTATAATTCTTGCCAATTCAGATGAGACGAGGAAAACATACTTTGATATGGTAAAAAATAATGTGTTAAATGATAACTATACAACGTATTCGGATATAATCAGTGCTCCTGACGGAAATATAGTTTCAGTAAGCGATATGATAAAGTCAAAGGCATATTCCGCAAGCAATAATTTTAATTTGGCGGTATATTCGAATGAATCCCAGAAAGCGTGTTATATAGAACTTAATAAGAAGCAGGCGCCAAAGCCACTTTCGATATTTGACACATCGTATACAAGGCAGGATATTCTTATTGACAGATTAGTGATACATGATGATAAAATATATGGTCTGAAGGTTTCAAAAGAAAATCCTTATACTGGCAAGCTGTTCAGCGCGAGACTGTCCGCTCATATTTTCGATAATAAAACAGGAGCGTACAATATTCAGGCAGTAGATTATAAAGAAATATTGCCGTCTGACGGAATTATTCTGTTCAATATAAATACTGACAGTAAGAATTCTTACTGTTATTATGTAGACTCAAAAGACGGATATTCGTTAAACAGACTGAATTTAGAGAACGGTGAAAATATTTCTGTTACCGCGGGCGGTATACCGATTAAGAATGCGGATTATTTTTCAATAGGCTCAGACCGTATTGTGTATAATGATTTTTCCGAGCAAAAAGTAAAAAGCGGAAAATTTGACGGTATAAATGTGTCTTCTATGACAGATGTAGAAAAGGTAAGCTCTATAAAATTTATAAATTATGATAAGAAAAATAATAAATTTTTCTATGTAAGCGTTCCGGAAACGGGAAGTAACACGATAAAATCAATATATACAGATAAAACAGGCGGTTTGGTTACGGAGGATATATTCAGCGCGGAAAAGATAAGGAATTTAAGTATAATCAATGGCAGTGTTTACGCGAAGGTAAATGATGAATTGAAATGCTGTAATTAAATGATGGAGGTTAGAAAAGTGAAAAAATTTGTAACGTTTTTATTGATTATTTCAGCTATGATTAGCATGTCGGTTTGTGGCGCAATGGCAATTGGAAATGACATTTTTTTATGTATGCATGCGGGAAGCAGTATGGCATACCAGTCTTCAAACTTCGGCTCTCTGGACTATATAGAAATGAAGGATTCGGGCGGAGCGATTGCTAAAGCTAAAAATATAGAAGGCAGCACATATCTGCCGTTTAGATATATAGCGGAGCTGGCAGGTCTGACAGAAGCGTCAGGCAATCATATGGACGCCTACACATTTAAATATGATAACAGAAGCGGCGGAAGTATTACGATACAGGCAAAGAGCGGAAGAATAACAAGAGACGTGAATATTCCGTTTACATACAAAACAGAGGACGGCGAAGAGATAGAATATAAAATTGTGAATATAGATGGAAGTTTGTATTTCCCTATGAGATATATGGCCGCGCTGGTAGACGGAAATGTTGCTTATCAGGCATCTACGGGCAATGTATATTTTATGAGTAATGAAAGGGTAAAAAAAGAATACCTTACCGGCAGTGAAAATGACCTGTCAATAAAATATCAAAAGCTCGCGTCAATGAATTATTATGAATATGACAATACATTGGGTTATTCGGATATTTATCTGAAATCCGACGGAGAAACAGTGTCTTCGGTAACGGAGGAGCTTAGAAATAATCAGACTTATTACAGTGTGACAAGAGCAAGAAAAAATTTATATTACGTGGATGAAAATTATAGAATGTGGACAAAAAAGGAAGGCGAGGAAGCAAGCAGTCCCATTGTGTTTTATAATACGAAAAATGAAAAAACAGAGCCGCTTGTACTGACCATTATTACATATCAGAATAAGCTGTACGGAATAGAAATAAAGAATGAAAATACTAAAACTGGAAAGATATTTAAGGCTGACCTTGACGGTGAAAATTATAAATATATAAGTGACAGTGACAGAGCTTATAATATCATTCTAAGAGAATATAAGGATACAGGATATATATTCTATGTGGACGCGGAAAATAAAACCGATATACACAGAATAAATCTCTCTACAGGAGAAGATAAGGTGATTTCTGTCGCGGGCCCATCAGGAAATTCCCTGATAAATCCTATTGATATTATGTCTGTGAATGAAGATACAATAGTAGTTTCAGAACTGGATAATAAAAAGATTAATATAATTCATTTATCAGATTCTATTTATGAAAAGGATACTGTGAGAGGAAGCGTAAGCGATACCATAAGTGAAATAAATCGTTCAACAGCAATTGAGAAGGTTTCAAGCCTTAATTATGATACTGATAATCAGCTGTTGTATTTTATAAATAATACGGGTAAATCGTACGGCATTTACTGCTATGATATTCCTGATTCGCATTTATACAGTATAAATACATCTCAGACGGCAAAACGAAGAATATCTATAATTAAAATATCGGAGAGCATGTATAGAATATATCATTACGCTGATACAAATAAAAATGAATACAAATATGAGCTGGTATCAATAGACAGCGACGGGAATATAAAAATAGGAAATAATATTGTTATTGACAGATAAAACAGGAGGCGGCAAATATGGCTTTAAGCGGCAGTATACATGGGTCATCATCGCTGAAAACGACAAGTGATAAATATAAAATATCCCAGAATTTTGATAATGAGGAATTCAGTTCGGATTTTGAGGTGTATATGAGTACACATATAGGTCGCGGACAGATGAAAAATTATGATAATTTTTATATTAACGGTTTATACAGCGCTATGAATGTGGCCAAAACAAGCTATCATATTAAGGGTAAGGGTAAGAACGCTGTTTTTGCTGTATGCCGCGGCGTGGAAAATACAGAAGGCTGCTTTGAAGCGTCCAGAAAGGTAATGGAATATCTGGATGAGCAGAGAGAAAATATTCTGGAGGCTAAGTCGCTTTCAGAAATAGAGAAGAAATTAGCTGATTTTTCGGTAAGCTGTAATAATATGTTATTATCAGACGGAATAACAGAAAAGCATAAGGTATCGCTTATGATTGTAGTGTATGCGTTTTCCGGCGCGGTATTTATGAACAGCGGTGACTGTTCACTAATCACAGCGGATAAAAAAGGCCGATGTAAGCTGCTTACATCGGCTGCTGACGCGCTTGGTGACAAGAGAGAGCACAGCTTTGAAATAAAGAGAATAAGACATTTTTTAACAAGCCGTTTAACTATGTGCGCTGAAAATATAAATAATAGCGAGCTTGAAAAGCTGGAGAAGAGTCTATCAAATAAAATGACATTGAAGGAAAAAATAATTGAGCTGTCAGGTATAATGACAAGCTATAATGACGCGCGGAGCTGTACCTGTGTTATGATTGACGAGAATACCGCGCCGTCGGTAAGACTTTCAACAAAACGTACAGCAGTTGTATGCGCGGCGGCAGCGGCGGTGAGTGTAATTAATATAATTGTACAGTTATGCTTGCATATATAAACGAAAGAGGTGCTGAATAAATGCCCGATAATACATTTGATAATGATTTTGAAACAGGTAATATATTTGATGTTTTTGAACAGAATAACGCGCGGGAAAATGACAGTGATTTGGACGAGGCGCGCGAGTTGTATGCGACTATGGGATTTCAGATGGAATATACGGACGCGCTTAAGGAAAAAAAGGCTAATAGAAAGCTTGAAGAGGTACAGTTTGTAGAGATAGACGCGCAAAAGAATTTTGAGATAACACAAAAGCTTATATCTATATATGGCAAAGATTCTATGCAGGTAAAAAAATGGACAGAGCAGCTGGAAAAGATAGAGTTTTACAGAACAGCGCAGAAAAAAGCCGTTAAGAAAAGAAAGCGTCAGGTTCTTATTATGCAGATATTATGCGCGGTGCTTATGCTGATTGTTATTGGTATAGTTTTTTTTGCGGTCAATTCAACTACATATTATATTAATCAGGGCGATTACAAGTATATTTATAAGAAAACTCTGCTGGGGCAGCCGGAATGTTATCAGGATGTATCAGCGTCAGGGCTGATAAAACATAAATCATACCTTTATTATAAATCCGATGAGGATAATAAGCTGTACCGTTTGTCAACGAAGCATAATAATCCTGAGCCTCTGAAAGAGTCTGTGGCGGAATTCAGAATAATAGATAAATATATTTATTATGTAAGCGCGGCGGATAAGAATTTGTACAGGATATCTGTAGACGGAAGCGCGGAAGAAAAACTTTATGACGAACCGTGCGATAAGCTGAATACTGACGGGAAAAAGCTGATATTTGAAACAGCAGAGGGTGAAAAGCTTATGAATATAAAATCTTTGCGCGTAATGGAACAGTAGGGGGATATATGCAGATACTAATTGCAGCCGGCGCGGTATTAATTATAGTTGGAGCAGGTATTTTAGCCAGGTTTATAAAGATTAAAAATAAGAGGAAAACATACGAAGAAAAAATAAAACGTATGGAAGCGTTAGACGCGGCGATTTCAAATCAAGCTAAAAACAGTGCGCCGCATATCAAAACACAGGGGAGGAAGGAATAGGGATGAGCTTACGTATATCTGTCTTTACATCTAAAATGATGAAAAATTATATATTGCCCCAGATTAATAATTTGGATTACAGCATTATTCTGGACAAGGATAAGTTTGGCCTAAATGATAATATAGTACTGGAAATGCAGGTCATAGATGATAAATGGAGTTTTAAAAAATCCGGCGAGTATAAGCTCACAAGAGATTCAAGAGACAGCATTTTTGAGCCGTTAAAGCATGATGATTTGTTTACGCTGAGACGTGACAATGAAGCGACTATTAAAATCAGTGTGAGTAACGCGGAATTATCTTTTGATAATCTGAAAAAATATACTATTGATAAAAATATGAGTATAACTATAGGCCGTTCATCCTCCAGTACAATTTGTTATGATATGCAGGATTTTATATCCAAAAATCATGCGGTTATAATATGCGAGAAAAATGAGTGGCAGCTTATAGATAAAAGCAAGAATGGTGTTTTTATTGAGGGTGAGCGCGTAAATAAATCACGCAGGCTGAATAACGGTGACCGTATAGAAATTTATGGATTAAAGATAATATTTTTTAATACGCTTATAGCTGTCAGCACAGATAATAATCCTATTGTAAATACAGATATGCTGAAACCGTATGTAAATAAAAATTCAGGGATTATTGTGCGGTCTGATAATGAGCCGGAAAAAAAATATTTTCATCGGGCGCCACGAAACAAAGAAAAAATTTATAGAGAGACTATTGAAATTGAACCGCCGCCTACATTAAGAAGGCCTGAGGAAAAACCGTTGCTTATGACAATAGGTCCGTCGCTTACAATGGCAATACCTATGCTGTTAGGCTGCGGTATGGCGATAATGTCAAGCAGAATGTCCGGAGGCGCATCAAGCGCTTTTATGTATACCGGAATTATTACAGCAATGGGCTCGGCAATAATAGGTACTATATGGACTTTGGTAAATCTGAGATACGCGCGTAAACAATTTGATAAAGCGGAGGAAGCGCGCTTTAATGCGTATGGACAATATCTTATAAATATAGCTGATAAGATAAAGGATATGTATGAGACTAATGTGAAATCTCTGAACATACAGTATCCGTCCGCTCAGGAATGCTGTAAATATGACGGGCATTCACATCTTTTATGGAACAGAAACGCTTCGCATGAGGATATGATGTATTACCGTCTGGGCATTGGAGAAATGCCGTTTCAGACACAGATACAGGTGCCTAAGGAAAAATTTAAGATTGATAATGATGAGCTGGAGAAGAAGCCGCAGAAAATATACGATGAATATAAAACTCTTTATAATATACCTTTAGGTATTGATTTGGCGGAGCACAAGATTATAGGTATTGTAGGAGGAGAAAACAAGGCGGGAGCCTTTGAGCTTGTAAAATGTCTAAGCGCGCAGATTGCCGCGTCAAACAGCTATACAGATATAAAAATGGCGTTTGTATACAATGAAGAGCATGAAATTAACAGGCAGTGGAGATTTGCGAAATGGTTTCCTCATGTATGGATGGAGGAAAAAAAGGGGCGTTTTATAGCTTCAAATAAAACTGAGGCAAGTAATTTGTTTTTCACTCTTACCGGCATACTTCGTATGAGGAGCGAGAATCACAGCGGCGATTTTACGGATAAGAAGAAGCTTGTCAGACCCCATTATGTACTGTTTATTGAAGATATGTCGTGGCTGGAAGGCGAGCCTGTATCTAAGTATATAAACGAAGGTAAGGATGAATATGGTCTTACAACGATTATTATGGCAGAAAAATATTCTGACCTTCCCAACAAATGTGATTACATAATATATAATAATGATGAATTTAAAGGAATATACGATGTTAACAATGCGGATGACGGCAGAATTAATATTGAGTTTGACAGTGTGTCAGTTGGAGAGCTTGAAAAATTCGCCCGTACTATAATGAATGTTGAGGTTGCTGAAACCGAGGTCGGCGGAGAGATTGCGTCGTCATTGAATTTCTTTGAAATGTACAGTGTAAAAAAACTGACGGAATTTGATGTGTTAAGCCGCTGGAAGAAAAACCGTACCTATGACAGTATGAAAGCGTTAATAGGCACAAAGGCAGGAGGCGCAAGCTGTTATCTTGACATACATGAAAAATATCATGGTCCCCACGGACTGGTAGCGGGAACAACAGGTTCCGGAAAAAGTGAAACCTTGCAGACATATATGCTGTCTCTTGCTATCAATTTCAGTCCGTATGATATAGCGTTTTTCGTTATTGATTTTAAGGGAGGCGGTATGGCAAATCTTTTTTCAGATTTACCCCACAGCATAGGACAGATTTCAAATCTGTCAGGCAATCAGGTCAGACGCGCAATGGTTTCTATTAAAAGTGAAAATATGCGCAGACAGAGGATTTTTTCTGAGAATGGCGTCAATAACATTAACAGCTATACAAAGCTGCTGAAAAATAATGAGGCCGCAATTCCAATACCGCATTTGTTTATCATTATTGACGAGTTCGCGGAATTAAAAAAGGAAGAGCCTGAATTTATGAAAGAGCTTATCAGTGTTGCTCAGGTAGGACGAAGTCTTGGAGTGCATCTTATTCTAGCCACGCAGAAGCCCAGCGGAACGGTTGATGATAATATATGGAGCAATTCAAAATTCAGACTGTGTCTGAGAGTGCAGGACAGACAGGATTCTAAGGATATGCTCCATAAGCCTGATGCGGCATATATTACTCAGGCGGGACGCGGATACTTGCAGGTGGGCAATGATGAGGTTTATGATTATTTTCAGTCCGGCTGGAGCGGAGCGGTTTACAGTGAAAATACCGATGACGTAACCTCAGATATAGTAACATTAATGGGACTTGACGGAAAAGCTGAAATGGTCGGAAATAAAATGCGTATACAGCAGAAGGAGCAAACGCGTCTGCGCTGGTTTAAGGCTTTGGAGGAATGTGTGATGACCGCCGCTCAGGAATGTGGTGAGGATATTGCCGTATATGCTCCAAATAGCTCTGTATCAAACAACATGCTGACAAAAGTGATTGAGAATATTCATAATGCCGGTTTTAAATTTGACGATACAGTTTATAACAGAAGAAGAATTGATGATTTTATTGAATTATGGAATCAGACATCGGCAGAAGAGAACCATATAAAGGCGTTAATTGAGATGTCAGAAAATTTAGGAATAAAAATGCCTGAAATAAAAGAGATTACTCAATTGGATGCGGTTGTGGCATATCTGAAAGAGCTGGCTATAGATAATAATTATAAAAAGAGTATGCAATTATGGCTGCCTGTTTTGCCTGAAAAATTGTATCTTGACAATCTTTCAGGCTATAAAGAGAGTGTTTGCGCTGAATCAGGATATATTTCTTCAGGAAACAGTGAATGGACGCTTGAGGCGTTTGTTGGACTATATGACGACCCAGCAAATCAGGCGCAGAATCCGGTTATATTGGATTTTGCCCAAAACGGTCACCATGCGGTGTGCGGTATGGTAGTAAGCGGTAAAAGCACGTTTATGCAGACAGTGATTTATTCGCTTATAAGCCGTTATTCTCCTGAGCATGTGAATTTCTATCTGATTGATTTTTCAAGTAAAATGATGTCCGCTTTTGAAAATTCAACGCATGTGGGCGGCGTTATGTATGAAAATGACACAGAAAAAATAGTGAAATTTTTCAATATGATAGCGCTGATTTTAAAGGAACGCAAGGAGCTTTTTAAAGGCGGTAACTACGCTCAGTATGTACGTGTGCATGGAGTGACTATTCCGTCAATATTTATATGCATAGATAATTACGGCGGTTTCAGAGCGAAAACAAATAACGCGCATGACGAGTTCCTGTTACAGCTGTCAAGCGAGGGTGTGGGATATGGTATTTATCTTATACTTACATCAGGCGGGTTTGGTTCAAATGAAATACCCAACAGTCTGGGAGATAATATAAAATCTACAGTCAGTCTGGAAATGGGAGATAAATTCAAATATGGTGAAGTATTAAAGACAATGAAATTCGACGTTATGCCTGAAACAAATATCAGAGGCCGTGGTCTGGTCAACGTGAATGACAATATTTTAGAATTTCAGACTGCGCTGTCCTTGGAGGCTATGGATGATTACAGCCGGCTTGAGGAAATAAAACGAAAATGTGAAATTTTTAATTCTATGTGGAAGGGCGCGTCAGCCAAGAGAATACCGGAAATACCGGAAAAACCGACATGGGCTGATATTAAAAATCATGAGTCTTACAATGACTGTATATCAGATGACTATAGTCTGCCAATTGCCTATAATGAAAATGATGCTTCAATATACAGCATAGATTTAAGAAAGACATATTGCTATATACTTTCAGGAAAAAGAAAGACAGGAAAAAGCAATATGCTAAAAATTATTGCGTGCGCTTTTAAAGAAAAAGATACAGACGTATGTATTATAGATAACAATTCAAATGAAATGCGGGCGTTTGCCAATAGCATTGATGCTGAATATGTCGCTGATGAAGAAGATATGTGCGGATATTTTGAGAAGCTGCTTGAATTGTTTATACCTCGGAATAAACAGAAAAAGGAGCTTATTGCTCAGGGAGCGGATGAGGAAAAAATATATAATGTAATGAAAGCTCATAGGCGTACAGCGGTATTGATAAATGATTTTGAAAGCTTTTCAAAAATTATTAATAAGCCGCTGAAGAATAATAAATATGATTTTAAAGGGATATTGGAAAATCTGTTTGAAAAAGGCTTCCTGCATAATATATATTTTGCCGCGGCAATAAGCCATGAAAGCACAGCTTCATTAACGGGAACAAAGCTTTATTCAAGCTTTATTGCCGATAAGCAGGGAATACTTATGGGCGGTGATGTAATTACTCAAAAGATTTTTGATTTCAGTGATTTGAAATTCGCGGAACAGAGTAAGGTGTATAAAGCCGGCACGGGATTTATATCGTCAGGCGACGGTACTGAAAAAATTATACTTCCTATATATATGGACAATGCAGGAGGTGCGGAGGAATGATAATAGTAGACGTTGAAATAGAAGCGCTGGATAAGGTATACGATTTTAAACTGGATGATGAAGTCCCCATTTCAAAAATCATAGATGATATTTGCGAAATGCTTTCTCAAAAAGAAAAATGCGCGGCTTCTGTGAATAGTGAAAATTTGATTCTGTTCGCAAGAAAAACAGGTTCTATATTATCACAGAATATGACACTGCGGAATTGTAATGTTGTTTCCGGAGATAAGCTGATGCTAATATAATTATAGTCGGGAGGTTGTAAATCTTATGTTTAAATTAAATACAGTGATTTTTAATGAGGTTTACAGACTTTTGGCAGCGCAGAGCAAAAAACTGTCTGAATATGAAAATGAAATATATAGCATTGCGGCAGATATGAATGATAATGAGGTATGCGGAGAGGTAAAGGCGGAATTGATAAAATTATCTGAGCAGACCGGACAATGCTCAAATCTTTTGCTTAAAATGAGCAAAGGAATTAATGATTGCGGAGAGCTGTACGCTGAATATGAAAAGATAATTACTGATAAATGTGATATGCTGAATGTTACTTATAATGACTGAGAAAGGAGAAAATGAATATGGAAATTGAAATAGATACAGACATATTAAAAAATGATTCCAAATACATGTCGGATTATCTGCGAAATATCCGCGCGGATATGGACAGGATGAATAACGCTGTGCAAGCCCTGAATACTATGTGGAAGGGTGAGTCAAACAAGGCGTTTAATGCTCAGTATACATCTGACTATGAAAGAATGCTTGAAGTTTGTGATATCATTAACAGGCTTATTGAATGTATCAATTTTGCGGCGGACAAGTATAATGAATGTGAAGACGGAGTAAAAAATATTGTGAATTCAATAAATATTTAGGGAGGTGTGTTTTATGGAAGGTCAGATAATAGTAACAACAGAAGCCTTAGTCAATCAGGCTGATGAGGTTGCGGCATTAATATCCGAAGTATCAGGACATTTTGATAATATGAAAAGTGTTGTGAACAGAACACATTCGTATTGGATAGGCAGAGCGGGAAATATGCACAGAGATAAATACATTAAGGCTCAGCCTGATATAGATGTGGCAATAAGACGTTTAAAGGAGCATGTAGTAGATTTAAAAACCATGGCTGGCGTGTTTGACAGCGCTGAGCGTGAGGCTCAGCGTGAGGCGGAAAGTCTTATATCGGAGGTAATAGAATAATGAGTACAGCTTCAAAGATTGAATTTGATTATAGTAAGGCGCTTGCTCAGGCTGAAAAACTGGAGGATATTGCGGCTGAAATTAATAATTTGTCGCAGTCAGACCTTGAAAATTCGCTTCAGGAGCTAAGAAGCGGATGGGAGGGAGAAGCGTTTTTGCTATACATGAGCAAGGGTGAGAGACTGCGGGAGAAAATTAGTAAAACATCAAGAGAGCTTAATGACGCGGCAAAAACAATAAGAAGAATCGCGAAAAATATTTATAACGCGGAAATGGCAGCATTAGAAATAGCAAGAAGCAGAATGTATTAAAACAAGTATTTAATAGGATTATATCCTATTAAAATAATAAATAACAAACAAGGAGGACAAGGTAATGAGTTCAATTACAGTAACACCGGCTCAGCTTAAATCAGCCGCGACACAGCTGGAGGGCTTAAATGCTCAGTTTAAATCCGCTGTGTCAGCGCTTGAAGGTCATGAGCAGTCAGTATGCAGTATGTGGGAAGGCGATGCTAAACAGGCGTTTCACGGCGCTTTCACTAGAGATAAGGGCAATATGGAATTGTTTTATAACAATATCCAGAAATTTATTGCCGCGCTTAACAGTGCCGCTATAAAATATGAACAGGCTGAGCAGGCCAATACAAACACGGCAACAACAAGAAGCTATTAATTAAGGAGGTAATAAAAGATGGATGGAATTATAAAGGTTGACCCGCAAAATTTGATTAACGCGTCACAGGAATTCAGCGGCGAGGGAAGTAAGGTCGCGAGTCTTACATCGGAAATGGTTAATATCATGAACAGCTTAGGCGCGACATGGCAGAGTGACGCGGCTACTGCGTACATATCAAAGGCTAACGCGCTTGATTCTGATATATCAAAGCTCAACACAATGATTCAGGAGCATGTAACAGATTTGCAGGAAATGGCAAACACGTTTATGAATGCTGAAAGAGCGGCTCAGAGTGAGGCTGACGCTCTGGTATCTTCAGTTATAGGCTAAGATGCGGAGAAAATCTATTAAGGCACAGGCCTTAATAGATTTTCTTAATAATTAACAAAAATATTGAAAAATATGATGCCGTATGATATATTAATTATGTTGGTAAGTTGTTGATATATCTTCGGCGAAGATATAGAGGTGATTTATTTGGCTGATTTTAAAGTTACACCAAATGTATTGCTTTCGTCACAAACTCAATTGAACTCACTGCGAAGCAGATTGTCGGCTTATGAGTCTGAAATAGCGTCGGTATGCAGTCAGCTTAATTTTAAGCTCGCGGCAAAAGAGTCGCTGAGAAGTAAGCTGAATCGTATTTCGGAAAATGTCGGTATATGCGCTGATTATACTGGTAATATGTCCTCGGCAATAGGAAATATTTCAGGGAAGTATACCGATAGTGAAAATACCATTGTAGGAAATGAACAGGGTACAAATAACATCATACCAGAAACGGGCGGTTCAACAGAAGCGGTAATAGCAGCGGCAATGGGCGCTGGTGTTGATTTAGGAATAGACCCTGATTGGAATGGATTACTTTCTAAAGTAATAGGCAAATTTGGCGTTATAGGCAAGGTTGGACAGGAAATCTGGAATGTAATAGACGATTTTTCAGCAATGAATGTTTTTAAGGGAGCAAATAATATTGGTAATGCTATATTTGGTATGTTAGATGAACCTGATTGGTTAAAATTAATAGGGTTTAATAAGGAATCAACATCCGGATTTGTTGACGCTTTTACAGATGAATTGGGAAAGAAATTTCCAACTGATTTTTCGACAGGCGCCAAAATGGGGAAAACTGTTACAAAATGGATTGGTACTGCGGCAGATGTTATAGATAATGGTATGAAATATGGTGAAAAAGTAAATGATGGCGATATGTCTGTTAGTGAAGCAGTAGCGTCTACAATGATTGAGACAGGATATGACGCGCTTATTGGAATGGGAGCCTCTGCTGTTGCTACAGCAGGTTTGGCAGCATTAGGAGTGACTGCTGCGCCTGCAGTGGTAATAGGAGCAGGTGCAGCGGCGATTGTATGGGGCGCGGACCAGCTTGTGTCTAATTTTACAGATTATGATTCTCTTGGTGAAGCGGCTACGGCAATGACAGTAAAAGCGGGTGAAGTAATAATGGACGGAGTATCCACTGCGTGGGATGGAATTTGTGACTTTTTCGGAAAGTCGCATCAAATGGCCTTTGGCGGTGGAGGCGGCGGAGCGTTTTAGCCGCGCAAATGTGGTAATATAATAAATCTTTAGAAAGGATATAATAAAAATATGAATATAAAGGAACTTTTACCTATTGGTTCTGTGGTGTTATTAAAGAACGGAACTAAAAAACTAATGGTTGTTGGTATAAAGCAGTTAAAAGCCGATGACAATGTTGAATACGATTATTCTGGTGTTCTTTATCCGGAAGGTAATATGGGAGGAATGGGGCAGTTTTTATTTAATCATACTGATATAGCAGATATAATTTTTGAAGGCTACAGAAATGCGGAACGTGATGAGTTTATGGATAAATTGGAGCATTTCTATGAAAATAAAAAAAATTGATACATCTAAAGGACGTATTCCGACAGATAAAGAAAATTTTTATATGCTGGAATATTTTACAAAACAAAGCCTGCGTAAAAAGCGTCTGTTTTTAATTATTTTAGTGCCGTTTGCTATATTATGTGGAATTACTGTAATAGGTCAGTTGATGTTGATTTTAAATAATATGTCGAGAAATACAGACGGAATAATTACACTTCTTTTATTTTCGTTGTTTTTTGCGGGAATCATATATCTGATAAAAAGAGCATGTAATGGTATGCCGCAAATACAATTTATAAAGGAAAAGGATTATTATGTTTTTGATGTTTGGTGTGAGAAAGCTATTAATAATTTTAATGAAAGAAATGAACAGCCTTCATATATATGCACATTGAAATTTAATGATGAAAGCATATTGACGGATAAATACTTCATAAAAAAACAGGATATCAAGGACTATAAAATTTTGAAAAAATCATATGAAATGGAAGGCAGAGCTATGTTAGTGTGTTATTTTCCGCAAATTAAGTATGCTCAATTATTTGATAAGGCACAAATAGAGCTGTGAAATATCAGTATTAGATAATTACATATTATTATTTAAAGAGAATAAAAAAACCGTACATTGATATGTACGGTTTTTTGGCGGACGGGGTGGGATTCGAACCCACGTGCCGGAGTTACCGGCAAACTGATTTCGAGTCAGCCCCGTTATGACCACTTCGATACCCGTCCGTAGATGTTAAAGACAAAAATTTTATTCTGTCAAATAACCTTAATATTAAATTACAAAAACTAACTGGATGTGTTTATTATCAGTATTTCAAACCACGGAATATTTTATCATATTAAAGAAAAAAAGTCAAGCAGTAACACTGATTTTAAATAAATAACAGCCTGAAGGTATTATGTTTCAGGCTGTTATTTGTCATATTATTAGCTCTTATCTTTTAATAAATCACGTATTTCGGTAAGTAATGCCTCCTGAGTAGGTACAGGAGGAGTTTCTGCGGGAATATCTTCTTTTTTCGATATTTTATCTCGCATTGTATTAATGGCTTTTACAACACAGAATATAACAAATGCAATGACCAGAAAATTAATAATTGCTCCTAAAAATGAACCTATTTTAATTTCAGTTCCCGGAATAATCCAGTTTGTCATAGAAAGCAGAGTGTCGGAAGCTCCTCCCGTAACAGAGGCCGCTTCTGTTTTAAAGAATTTTGTTATCAGAGCTATCGCGGGATTAATAACATCACCGACAAGAGAGTTTACTATGGCTGTGAAAGCGCCGCCTACCACAACACCAACCGCCATATCCATTGCGTTGCCTTTAGCAATGAATTCTTTAAATTCATCTAAAAATTTCATAGACAGAACCTCCTAAAAGGACATTTTTTCTTCAAGAAACGCTTCAAGGTCGCTAATTTTTATCCTCTGCTGCTCCATTGTGTCTCTGTCACGAACTGTAACAGCGTTGTCATCAAGAGAATCAAAGTCAAATGTAATGCAATAAGGCGTGCCTATTTCATCCTGTCTGCGGTAACGCTTACCTATTGAGCCCGCATTGTCATATTCACAGTTGAATTTCTTTGAAAGCTGTTCATATACCGCTGTTGCTCCTTCGTCAAGCTTCTTTGAAAGCGGAAGGACTGCCGCTTTTACAGGCGCAAGCGCCGGATGAAGGTGCATAACAACTCTGCTGTCACCGCCTTCAAGCTCTTCCTCGTCATATGCCTCTACAAGGAAGGCAAGAGCGACTCTGTCCGCACCCAGCGATGGTTCAATACAATAAGGAACATATTTTTCATTTGTAGCAGGGTCCATATATTCCATATTTTCTCCGCTGTGCTCCATATGCTGTTTTAAGTCGTAATCAGTTCTGTCAGCTATACCCCATAATTCACCCCAGCCAAACGGGAATACAAACTCGATATCAGAGGTGGCATTGGAGTAGAAAGCAAGCTCCTCTGGGGAGTGGTCTCTAAAACGCAGATTTTCTTCTTTAATACCTAGATTTAAAAGGAAGTCCATACAATACTTTTTCCAGTAAGCATGCCATTCAAGGTCGGTGCCAGGAGCGCAGAAAAATTCAAGCTCCATCTGTTCAAATTCGCGCGTTCTGAAAGTAAAATTACCAGGAGTAATTTCATTTCTGAAGGATTTACCGATTTGTCCTATGCCGAAAGGAACCTTTTTACGACTTGTACGCTGAACGCTCTTGAAATTTACAAATATACCCTGAGCTGTTTCCGGACGAAGATATACAACAGATGATGAATCTTCTGTAACGCCCTGAAACGTTTTGAACATCAGATTGAATTCACGAATGTCGGTATAGTTATGCTTTCCGCATTTCGGGCATACAATGTTGTTTTTGCTGATGTACTCAACCATTTTTTCCTTGCTCCAGCCATCTACGGTTATATCCTCACCGTTTTCGTGCGCAAAGTCCTCAATCAGCTTGTCCGCTCTGTGGCGTGATTTACATTCCTTGCAATCCATAAGAGGGTCGGAAAAGCCGCCTACATGTCCTGAAGCAACCCATACTTCGGGGTTCATCAAAATAGCGCAGTCAAGACCGACATTGTATTTTGATTCCTGTATAAATTTTTTCCACCATGCTTTTTTGACATTATTCTTGAATTCAACACCAAGAGGCCCATAGTCCCATGTGTTAGCCAGTCCGCCGTAAATTTCGCTGCCTGGATATACATATCCTCTGCCCTTGCATAAAGCAACGATTTTGTCCATTGTTTTATCTGAGTTTTTCATAGTTAAAATATTCAATCCTTTCAATAATTTACACTTATATATAGTTTATAGAAATCCCCGCTGTTTGTCAAGGAATTTGATAAAAAATATTGATGCGTTTTTTGTATTATTATGAAGGGACATAAAAGGTTATGTAAACCCCCAGATGTTTATAAATTTATCCACGATTAGTGTATAAAGCGGTGATAAGATACGGAAAGGACAGGCTTTTGGGAATTTTTTCTGCGCCGTCAGCGTGGATAAATGTGTGGATAACGTGAGTTTTAACATTGCTGTAACATTACTGTAATGTGAATTATGTAAAATAATAATATATTTGACATGTGAATAAATTTGTGGGATAATTGGTAATATAACTTATGAGGTGATAATTATGCAAGATGATAAAATAGTGTGCAATTGTACGGGAGTGACAATAGGCGATATACGCGAGGCAATAAAAAAGGGAGCGTCAAGCTTTGACGAGGTTCAGGAAATGACCGGAGTATCAAGCGTTTGCGGCGCGTGTCTCGAGTATGCGGAAAATGTTGTTAAGGCGATTCTTGGCGGAGAATGATTACCGAAGGCCTGACGCGGACTGTATGTCCGCGTCTTTTTGTTTATTTATGTTGGACAAACTGATGAACATATGATAAAATAAATCAGATAAGATATTAGACAGGATAGACAGGATATGAATAAACTTGTAATTGGAATATTGGCGCATGTTGATTCCGGGAAAACAACTCTTTCGGAGGCTATGCTTTATACAGCGGGAGAGCTTCGCTCTTTGGGCAGAGTTGACCATGGCAGTGCGTTTCTTGACACAAATGAAATAGAGCGGGACAGAGGTATTACCATTTTTTCAAAGCAGGCGGTTATGCGTTTTCATGATACAGAATTCACATTGCTTGACACTCCTGGTCATGTGGATTTTTCGACTGAAATGGAACGTACGCTTAATGTTCTTGATTATGCTGTGCTTGTGGTGAGCGCATCTGACGGTGTGCAAAATCATACTGAGACACTTTGGAGGCTTTTAAAGCGATACAATGTGCCTGTTTTTGTGTTTGTAAATAAAACAGATTTGAATAATGATAAAGAATCGGTTATGAATGAGATTAGATACCGTTTCGGCGATGGATGTGTTGATTTCAGTACGGACAGGGATAACGATGTTTTTCATGAATTTCTTTCAATGTGTGACGAAAATATAATGAATGATTTTCTGGAAAGAGGAAATGTGAAAACTGAAGATATACGAAATGCGATAGTTCAACGGAAGGTTTTTCCGTGCTTTTTCGGCTCGGCGCTTAAAACAGATGGTGTAAGTGAATTTATGAAGGGGCTTGCGCTTTACACAAGGCGCGCGATATATGATGATATATTTGGCGCGCAGGTATTTAAAATTACACAGGAGGACGGAGTACGCCTTACTTATATGAAAATTACGGGCGGCAGTCTTAAAGTAAAAGCTCAGCTTGAAGGCAGCGGGAAAAACGAATGGAGTGAAAAGGTAAATCAGATACGTATTTATTCTGGGGAAAAATATAAAACAGTTGATGAAGCTCAGGCAGGCACGGTATGCGCTGTTACAGGACTTACTAAGACATATCCCGGTGAGGGTATAGGCAATGCTTTAGACGCAAAGGCGGCGGTGCTGGAAAGTGTGCTTACCTATAAGATAGAGCTTCCTGATGATATTGACGCGCATACCGCGCTGGAGAAACTGCGCCGGCTGGAGGAAGAAGACCCACAGCTGCGGATAATATGGAATGAACAGCTTCAGGAGATACACACACAGGTTATGGGCGAGGTACAGTTAGAGGTGCTTACGCGGATTATTGCTGAAAGATTTGGGTTTAAGGTGGAATTTACACATGGCTCAATCGCGTATAAGGAGACTATAGCGGCGCCTATCGAAGGAGTGGGGCATTATGAGCCGCTTCGTCATTACGCTGAAGTGCATTTGCTGATGGAACCGGCTGAGAGAGGCAGCGGCTTGGAGTTTGCGGTAAATTGCGGTGAGGACACGCTTGACCGTAACTGGCAGAGACTTATTTTGACTCATTTGAAGGAGAAAAGTCATATAGGAGTGCTGACAGGCTCGCCTATTACAGATATGAAAATTACGCTGACGGCAGGCCGCGCGCACCAGAAGCACACGGAAGGCGGAGATTTTCGACAGGCGACGTACCGCGCTGTAAGGCAGGGATTAAAAATGGCTGAGAGCGTATTGCTTGAGCCGTATTATGAATTTCATTTGGAAGTGCCTACAGAAAGCATAGGACGCGCAATGACGGATATTACGCAAATGGGCGGCCGTTTTTTTCAGCCAGAGACGCGCGGTGAAATGACGGTTATATCAGGCAGCGCTCCGGTTGCTGCTATGCGTGACTATAATAAGGAGGTAATAGGCTATACAAGCGGCCGAGGACGGCTTAACTGTATCCTGAGCGGATATGAGCCGTGCGGTGACGCGGAAAAGGTAATAGAAGAAATAGGCTATAATTTTGATACAGACCTTGAAAATCCGGCGGATTCAGTATTTTGCTCGCATGGTGCGGGATTTGTGGTCAAGTGGGACAAGGTATACGATTATATGCACCTTGACGGTATAAGCTTTGATAATGAAGAAGAGGAGAATGCTTCTGATACAGTGCGGCGGAGAGCGGAAAGTTATCTTGATATGGTGGCTGACGATAATGAGCTTATGCAGATTTTTGAACGAACATATGGGAAGGTGACACGTAAAGATACTGCTCGTACGGTCAGAAAAACAGTCTCAGCACAGAAGAAGTACGGTAAGGCTAAGCCGCTGCCTAAAGGACCGGAATATCTGCTTGTTGACGGTTATAATATAATATTTGCGTGGGATGAGCTGAAAGAGCTGGCAAAGAGCGGATTAAATATAGCTCGTGACAGATTGATTGATATTTTATGTAATTACTGCGGTTTCCGCAGGTGTGAGCTGATATTGGTATTTGACGCGTATAAGGTAAAGGGCGGTAAAGGAAGTGTTGAGAAAATCCATAATATAAATGTAGTTTATACAAAGGAAGCGGAGACGGCTGATATGTATATTGAAAAGACAACGCACGAGCTTGGAAGGAAGCACCGCGTTCGTGTGGCGACATCTGACAGCCTTGAACAGATTATAATATTGGGGAACGGAGCCGTAAGAGTGTCAGCAGGCGAATTTTACCGTGAGGTTAAGGAAGCGGAAAAGGCAATTATGGAGATTATATCAAAAAAGTAAGGTTGTATATTATAAAGGGGTGTCATGGTATGCTTATTAAAAGAGCTGTAAAAAACGATATCGGTATATTGGCGGAGCTGGCGGGGTTAATGTGGAAGGATAGTACATCTGATGAGTTGAAAGAGGAATTTTCAGAGCTTGTGAAGAGATGTGTATTTTTTATTGTGTTTGAAGATAATGAAGCTGTCGGTTTTGCTCAGTGTCAGCTCAGATGTGACTATGTTGAGGGTACAGACAGCAGTCCTGTAGGATATTTAGAGGGTATTTTTGTGCGGGAAGAGTATCGTGGCAGAGGATACGCGAAGAATTTGCTGAAACAATGTGAGAAATGGTCGAGTGAAAATGGATGTAAGGAATTTGCCAGTGATTGTGAACTGAATAATAATATAAGCTTGGAATTTCATTTGCGTGAGGGATTTACAGAGACCAACAGAATTATATGCTTTACAAAAAAACTAAATGAGGAGAATTTATATGTCAAACAGTTATAAAATAATAGATGAAAAGAATTGGAAACGGACTATGCATTGTAAAGTATTCAGAAGCTGTGTTGAGCCGTCGTTTTGTGTGACCTTTGAATTGGATATAACAAATTTTCTGACAAAAATCCGAAGGCAGAAATATTCATTTACTTTGGCGATGGTGTTTGCTGTGTCAAAATGCGCTAATGAGATAGAAGAATTCCGCTATCGTTTTTTGGATGGCAGAATTGTGCTTTTTGACAGGATAGACACGGCCTTTACATATCTTAATAAGGAGACAGAGCTGTTTAAGGTAGTTAATGTTCCGATGTGCGATAACATAGAGGAATATATTACGCTGGCAGAAAAGACGGAAAAAGAACAGCGTGAGTATTTCACAGGCCCTCTAGGCAATGATGTATTTCAGTTTTCAGCTATGCCGTGGGTTGCGTATACGCATATTTCACATACCAATTCAGGCAGGAAAGATAACGCCACTCCTCTGTTTGACTGGGGAAAATATTTCGAGCGTGATGGTAAAGTGATACTCCCATTCTCGGTTCAGGCGCATCATTCCTTTGTGGATGGTTTGCATATAGGAAGGCTGGCTGAGAGAATACAGGGATTTTTAAATGAGTATTGATATGTGAAAGGAAATAGGTATGAAATCAAAAACAACATATATATGCAATGAGTGCGGATACAAGTCACCGAAGTGGCTCGGCAAGTGTCCTGGGTGCGGAAGCTGGAACACAATTGAGGAAACACTTGTGGCGGCTGAAAAGAAGACGTCTGCCACGAAATCACTTGTGAGGGAAAATACGGTAAGCGCGCGTATGCCGAAAAAAATAGGCGATGTGAAAATCGGTTATGAAACTAGATATAATACAGGCCTGAAGGAGCTTGACAGGGTGCTGGGAGGAGGACTTGTGGAAGGTTCTCTGATACTTGTGGGCGGAGACCCGGGCATTGGTAAATCAACACTCCTTTTACAGATATGCGAGAAAATGGGGGAGGAAAAGAAGATACTGTATGTATCAGGCGAGGAATCCGAAGGACAGATAAAGCTGAGAGCGGAGCGTCTTGGTGTTACCACGGGTAATTTGTATCTTATATCAGAAACTGATGTTGAGATGATTATTGAATGTATAAACGAGGTAAAGCCTGATATAGTCATTATCGACTCAATACAGACGATGAACAGGGAGGATATTGCCTCCGCGGCGGGAAGCGTGCCGCAGGTGCGTGAGGCTACAAATGCGTTTATGCATGTGGCAAAAGCGATGGGGATTGCGATGTTTATTGTGGGTCATGTTACTAAAGAGGGCGCGATTGCGGGCCCTAGGGTATTGGAGCATATGGTTGACTGCGTACTCTATTTCGAGGGTGACAGACAGCTTACGTTTAGAATTCTTAGAGCGGTAAAGAACCGTTTTGGCTCAACAAATGAGATAGGCGTGTTTGAGATGTGTGATTCGGGATTGCGTGAGGTTGATAATCCCTCTATGATGCTTCTTGAAGGAAGAAATACGGACATATCAGGAAGCGCGATTGTATGTGCTATGGAGGGCAGCCGTGGTGTTATGGCAGAAATACAGGCGCTTGTCACACCGACCGGATTTGGAAATCCCAGACGTATGTCGAACGGACTTGACCAATACAGAACACTGCTGCTTATTGCGGTACTTGAAAAACGCGCTCGGATGAATTTATCAAATTCTGACGTATATATTAATGTCGCCGGAGGACTGAGAATTGATGAAACAGCAGTTGATTTGGGTGTGTGTGCTGCGATTGCGACAAGTCAGTCAGATGTGCCGCTGCCGCCTGATATGATTTTTATAGGCGAAGTGGGGCTTGGCGGAGAGCTAAGAGGAGTTTCTCAGCTTGAAAAGCGTATAAGCGAGGCGGCTAAGCTGGGCTTCAAGTCGGCTATTGTGCCGAAACAGTCGCTTAAAGGCATAAAGATTCCCGACGGCTTTGCGGCATACGGTATACGGACGGTAACAGAAATGATAAATATGCTGCGGCGTAAATAGTTGACAAGTATAAAGATTTATATTATAATTTAATAAGGGAATTTTCCCGTTATTTTAGTTTTCAATTTAGTTGTAAGCGACAGAGAGGTATACCGTAAGTGGAGGAAAAAAGAACAGGCGGCGGAAAAGAATTTGTTTTCTCGATTATATGTGCAGTAATACTGCTTTTCATAGGAAGGATAATAATAAATTCTATTGAGAATTACAAGATAATAGGCACAATTATAACTATAGTTATGTTTTGCGTGCTTGGATTTTTTGTGTTGACACGCTATAGCGCGGTATATACCTATACTTTGAAAAATGACAGAATGCGTATAAACAGAAGCATAGGACACCGGAATAAAGAGGTTGATTTTGCTGTTTCCGATATCAGGACTGTTACAAGGACAAAGCCTGCGAAGGCTCCTAGAAATACGGTTATAATGCGGGCAAGTGTTTTTTCGTCAAAAAATCTGTGGTATATTGTATATGATAAAAACAGAATCCGTACGATGCTTGTATGCGATATGTCAAAAAAAATGGCTGAAAAGCTCAAAAGCAGAGCAAAAAATGTTAGGGCATAATGAAGGGGTTTAAATATGATTAATATTATAGGAGTACGTTTTAAGCCGGCGGGTAAAACGTACTATTTTGACCCTCTGGATTTTAAGATAGAAGAGGGTGAACACGTAATTGTGGAAACCTCCAGAGGTATGGAGTACGGAAGCGTTGTAATGGCGGAAAAGTCTATTGACGCGGAACAATTTCAAAAACCGCTGAAAGGGGTTGTCCGAATCGCGACAGATGAGGACACTGAAAAATATAAGAAAAATAAAGAGCTTGAAAAGGAAGCCTATAAAATCTGCCTTGAAAAAATACATGAGCATGGTCTTGATATGAAGCTTGTAGAGGTGGAATATACATTTGACGGTAATAAGATACTGTTTTATTTTACGGCAGAAGGACGAATTGACTTTCGTGAGCTGGTAAAGGATTTGGCGACTATCTTTAAAACTAGAATAGAGCTGAGACAAATCGGTGTGCGCGATGAGGCTAAAACCTTAGGCAGTATTGGTATATGCGGCAGAGGCCTTTGCTGTAGTCAATTTTTGGGTGAGTTTGCTCCTGTTTCAATTAAGATGGCAAAGGAGCAGGGGCTATCCCTGAATCCGTCAAAAATTTCAGGAGCCTGCGGCAGACTTATGTGCTGTCTGAAATATGAGCAGGATAATTATGAGGAAATACTGAAAATCACTCCCAGGCAGGGCGCGCTTGTACAGACTCCTGACGGAAACGGTACTGTTGAGTTTGTAAGTCTTTTAAAAGGACTGGTTAAGGTAAAGCTCGATGATGAAAATGAAAAAACTCTTAAGGAATTTAAGGTTACTGATGTAAAAATTCTGAAGCGCAATAAAAATAATGATGATTCAAAGGAAAACAACACCGATTAAAATTTTTTAAAAACTATTGAAGAATAAATTTTTTTGTGTTACAATAGATTAAGATTAACGTTTAGAAGAGCGTTATTAATTTGAAGGGGGTGTATTTTGATGGCATATGCAATTTCAGATGCTTGTATTTCTTGCGGAGCTTGCGCGGCGGAATGTCCTGTAGGCGCTATTTCAGAAGGTGATGCTAAATATGTAATTGATGCGGATACTTGTATTGAATGCGGCGCGTGTGCAGGTGTATGTCCTGTGGGCGCTCCTGAACAGGCGTAATTAAATATGAATGAAGGGGTGTTGTATTGGCATTTTCAGTACAGCACCCTTTTTTCTCTATAAGAGGTGATATGAATTGAAAAGAGTTATATTTCTTATGGCTGCGGTAATATTGGCATTCATGCTTGTGTCATGCTCAAATGGAGGCGTGGTCTACGAGCCGCAGGGAAGTAAGCTGCCGTCGACAGGAAATTCGTGGACAGTGCTTGTATATATGTGCGCTTCTGACGCGGAAACTCAAAGCGGAGTATACTCAGACAAGCTAAGACAGATGATGAATGTGGAGTATCCTGAAAATGTAACGGTGGCTGTGCAGACAGGAGGCGGCGGCACATGGCATATGAATGGCGTTTATAGTGATTACATGCAGCGTTTTGAAGCGGAAAAAGACGCGTTATACCTGGCGGACCAGTCGGTTAGTATAGACATGGGAAATTACAGAACATTAGCGGACTTTATTGAATGGGGAATGTTAAATTACAGCTCCGATAAATACATGCTTATTCTGGCTGGCGCCGGAGGGAATTGTATAGACGGTATGGGCTATGACAGTATGTATGAAAATAACAGTCTAAATCTTGAAGAAATTTCCTATGCTATGAGCCTTGCGAGCCGTAAGTTTGATATTGTAGGTCTTGACGCGTCGCTTATGGGCAGTCTTGAAACAGCGACAGCGCTGTCTACATACGCTGATTATCTTGTGGCTTCTCAGTCATTGCAGGGGGAGGACAGCTGGGATTATGAAGGCTTTCTGCGGTATTTATGTAATAATCCAATGAGCAGTGATGAGGATATTTGCAGAGAAATTTGTGATACATATTATAAGAAATGTCTTTCAGGTAAAACAGCCTTCAGCGCGGCGATGTCTGTTACCGATATGTCAAAAATTTCCGCGCTGAATCAGGCGTTTGACGGAATGGCTGGGGATATGCTTATATCGACTGATTCTCTGCGAAACCTTTCACAGCTTTTAAGGGTTATGGATACAGTGCATATTTACGGAGGCGCGTCTGAGGGTGAAGGGTATTCAAAGCTTATTGATTTGGGAGATATTGCCGTAAAGGCGCGTGGATGTATAGGCAGTACGTCCGACAGATTGGTTGAGGCTCTTAATGACGCGATTGTATACAGAGTTTGCGGTGAAGGCGAGGCAAGCTGTACTGGTCTTAGTGTGTATTATCCTTTTGCCGGTGGCAATGAAAAGCTGCAGCAGTATATGGAGATTGCTACAAGCGCAAAATATAAGGAGTTTTTACATAAAATATGTATAAATAGCTCCGTGGATGACCCGTCAGTCAGCGAGAATTATGCCGCTTCATGGGCTTGGAATACATATAATGAGGATATGCAGTTGCTTGAATACAACTCAATTCTTGATATGAACTCATATGAATTAAATATTTTGGGTAACATGGATATGTTCAAGAATATTTCAATTAATGTTTATAAAGCCTTGAGGGACGGCGGTTATGTGTTTATAGGTAATTATGACAGGCTTGACAGTGATTGGGAGGCAGGGATTTTCAAGGACGGCTTTGACGGTAAAATGATGACGCTTTGCGGAAAATCAGTTTCGCCATCGCTTTTAAGGGACTATAATGATTATAAGCTTTATTCGGTTCCGGTAATACTTAACGGTGTAAGAAGCAATATACGCATTAAATATGATAAGAACACAAATAAATACAGTATTATTGGAGCATGGCAGGGTATAGATGAAAATGGAGCGGTTAAAAGCTCGTTAAAGAAGGTTGGGATTTTTGACAGAATAACGCCTGTTCTCTCCGTGTATGATGAGGAGCATAAAGCTTCGGAGTATACAACGGGAGCGCTTGCGGTGAAGTTGACAGGCGGCGCGGCGGAAAGCATGGTTGAAAATAATTCCTATATCCTTGAATATGAGCTTACGGATATATATGGCCAAAAGCGCAGGGGAACACCTGTAAAGGCACGCTGTACGGCAGGAATTTTGAATTTTGAGTAAAAGAAGGTATTGGATGTGGACAGCACAAGAAGGTTAATTGATTTCATTGAAAAGAGTACGGATTGCTATCACGCTGTAAGGACAGTTAAGGAAATCCTCAAAGCGAACGGTTTTGCAGAGCTTAGAGAAAAAGAAAAATGGGAAATAAAACGCGGAGGTAAGTATTATGTTTCCCGAAATTCCTCATCATTAATTGCTTTTCGGATTCCGCATGGCGAATACAAGTCATTTTTGATTTGCGCTTCGCATACAGACTCGCCGGCATTCAAGCTTAAGCCTGAGTTTGAGCTTGAGACAGAGGATGGAATAAAACTGAGCGTTGAAGGCTATGGCGGAATGATAATGTCTTCGTGGATGGACAGACCTCTTTCCGTAAGTGGAAGAATTTTTACGGTAGCTAACGGAAAACTAAGAGAGTATCTGGTAAATATTGACCGTGACCTTGTGGTTATACCGAATTTGGCAATTCATATGAGCCGTGATATAAATAAGGGCTATGAATTTAACATAAAGCGTGACATGTGTCCGATTGCCGGAGGCGAAAAAGATGCTTTGATGGAATTAGTGGCGAAGAACACGGGTGTTAGGAAGGATGATATAAAGGGATTTGACCTGTTTCTGTATAACCGCGCAAAGGGAACTGTGTTTGGAACGGCTGATGAGTATTTTGCCGCGCCCAGAATTGACGATTTACAATGTGTTTTTGCGACTCTGGAAGGCTTTACTAATTCGGAAAGCGAGGCTTCAGTTTCAGTATTTGCCGCTTTTGATAATGAGGAAGTGGGCAGCGGAACGAAGCAGGGAGCATTGTCCTCGTTTCTTGACGATGTTCTTGAAAGGATAAATTTTTCACTGGGCTGTGATGAAGAACAGTATAAGCGCGCGCTGGCGGAGAGCTTTATGCTGTCCTGCGATAATGCCCATGCGGCGCATCCTAATTATCCGGATAAGTCAGACAGTAGTAACAGGGTATATATGAATAGAGGAATAGTTATAAAGTATAACGCAAACCAGCGTTATACAACGGATGCGTTTTCTGAGACTGTAGTGAAGTATATATGTGAAAAGGCAGAAGTGCCTTATCAGTTGTACTCGAATAGGAGCGATATGCCGGGCGGTTCTACTCTTGGGAATTTGTCAGATGAAAAGGTATCTGTTAACACAGCGGACATAGGTTTAGCTCAGCTTGCTATGCATTCCTCATATGAAACAGCAGGAGCAAAAGATACATCATATATGATTAAGTTTATTAAGGAGTTTTATAAAATGTAGTTTACATTGTAAAAGACTGTTTTAAACAGTCTTTTTACTTTATTTGTTAAAATAATAGAGAATGTTTTTGTGTATCTGTATTAACATATCAAATTATGTATGAAAATACAGAAAATTAATAAATATACTGAAAATGTATAATTATACAAAGAAAGCGTGGAAATTTTTTAAATAACTATTGCTATTTCAGAGAAATTTTGATATGATAGAATACAATGAAAGCAGAAATATTACGGAGGGGGTAAATATGGATTTAGTAAGCCGTTTAACGGCCACCTTTATAACTGAGGACAGGTGGCGCTGGTTTGCCAGCGGATTGGGATATACGCTCTTAATTACACTTTTTGCTGTAATACTGGGTTTTGTTATAGGTGTTTTGATGGCTCTGATGCGTCTTTCAAAAAGTAAAATTCTTAGAGCAATTTCAGGTACATATATAGATATTATACGTGGTACGCCAACAATGGTACAGCTGTTGATAATATATTTTGTTATTTTCGCGTCCGTAAATATATCAGCATGGATTGTTGGGGCGATTGCCTTTGGGATTAACAGCGGCGCGTATATCGCGGAAATTGTGCGCGGCGGAATATTATCGGTAAATATAGGACAAACAGAGGCAGGACGCTCGCTTGGAATGACACCAAGACAGACAATGATAAGTATTGTAATGCCGCAGGCAATGAAAAATATTCTGCCAGCGCTTGGAAATGAGTTTGTAGTTCTTATAAAAGAAACTGCGGTAGTCGGTATGATAAGTAATATTGACCTTGTAGGCGCTGCGAGAAAAGTACAGGGACGCACATATGATTATTTGATACCGCTTTTGGCAATAGCAGTGATATATTATGTAGTTATCAAAATTATAAGCCTGATATTGGCAAAGCTTGAAAAAGGTATGAGAAAGGCGGATAAACGATGATAAAAGTTACCGGATTAAAAAAGCATTTTGGTGATCTCGAAGTGCTTAAAGGAATCGACCAACATATAAAACAAGGTGAAAAGGTTGTTGTTATTGGGCCGTCCGGCAGCGGAAAATCAACCTTTCTGCGATGTCTTAACCTTCTTGAAGTTCCTACAGACGGGGAAATTCTCATTGAAGGTGAAAGCATAACCGCGTCGAAAACGAATGTGAATAAAATTCGTGAGAAGATGGGAATGGTGTTTCAGCAGTTTAATCTGTTTCCGCATCTGACGGTGCTTGACAATATTATGCTGGCGCCAATTAAGGTGAAAAAAATGCAGAAAGCGCAGGCGGAGGAGCTTGCGCGTGAGCTTCTGGATAAGGTGGGTCTTATAGATAAGGCTGATTCGTATCCCGCTCAGCTTTCCGGCGGACAGCAGCAGAGAATTGCTATTGCGCGAGCTTTGGCGATGCAGCCTGACATTATGCTTTTTGATGAGCCGACGTCGGCGCTGGACCCCGAAATGGTAGGCGAGGTGCTTGAGGTTATGAAGGATCTTGCGAAAGCCGGTATGACGATGGTGGTTGTTACACATGAAATGGGTTTTGCGCGTGAAGTGGGTTCAAGAGTGCTGTTTATGGACGGCGGATATGTTATTGAAGAGGGAACTCCGGAAGAAGTGTTTAGTAATCCGAAGAATGACAGAACAAAAGAATTTTTAAGTAAAATACTGTAATGAATTTAACACATTCGTGTTGAAGATATAAAAGATTTTTAGGAGGATTATAAAATGAAAAAAGGTTTAATTAAGGCTGCGGCTATCGCGGCAGTATCTGTTATGGCAGTATCAGCTCTTACGGGCTGCGGAAAGTCGGATAAGCTTGTAATGGGCACAAACGCGGCGTTCCCTCCGTTTGAATTCACAACATCAGAAGGACTTGTGGGTGAGTTTGACGGTATTGATGTCGCAATCGCTAACAATATTGCCAAGAGTATGGATAAAGAGCTTGAGGTTGCGGATATGGAATTTGACGGACTTATTGCCGCTGTAAGCACAGGTAAGGTTGATATGGTTGCTGCGGGCATGACGGCTAATGACGAGAGAAGACAGAGTGTTGATTTTTCAGATACATATTTTACAGCTTCTCAGGTAATGGTCGTTGCTCCTGATAACGCGGATATTACAACGGCTGAAGACCTTAAAAATGATAAAACAGTAGGTGTTGTTTTGGGATATACAGGCGACAGCATTGTTACGGATAATCTTCAGCTTGCGGAGGATAAAATTGTAAGAGCAAACAGAGGTCTTGATATAGTTCAGGATGTTAAAAACGGTAAGCTTGACGCTGTCGTTATAGATTCCGCTACAGGTAAGGCTCTTGCTGAAAATAACGGTCTTAAGGTTATTGAAGATGCTGAAGCGTTTGAGGCTGAAGAATATGCGATTGCTGTAAAAAAGGGCAATACAGAGCTTCTTGAAAAAATTAACACTGTGCTTGCTGAAATGAAGGCGAACGGTGAGATTGACGCATTAGCGGTACAGTATAATCAGTAATTTTATAAAGCATAGGGCGGCGTGAATGCCGCCCTTTTATGATATTGGAGAAAAAAATGCGATTGGATAAATATATAAGCTCCTGCGGCAGCTTAAGTCGTAGTGAGGTTAAAAAGCTGATAAAGCAGGGATTAGTTACGGTAAACGGAGCAGTATGTAAAAAAGCGGAGGAGCATGTTGACGGTGACAGTGTTATTGAAGTAAGCGGTGAAAAACTGATATACCGTGAATTTGTGTATATTATGCTGAATAAACCTCAGGGGTATGTAAGCGCGGTATATGATAAGAACTATCCTGTGGTGACAGAGCTGATTGGTGAGGAATATGCTCATTTTGGCGTGTTTCCTGTCGGCAGATTGGATATCGACACTGAGGGTCTGCTGATACTTACAAATGACGGAGCATTTACTCATGAAATGACCTCTCCGAAAAAAAATATATATAAGAGATATTTTGCCGTTGTGGACAGACCAATGGATGAAAAAGATATTGCCGAGTTTGCCGCTGGTATGGAATTTAAAGATTTTACGGCTAAGAGCGCGAGACTGGAAATAACGGATAATCCATATGAGGTTTATATAGAAATAGCCGAGGGAAAATTTCATCAGGTAAAGCGGATGTGCGAAAGAACAGGCAAAACAGTAACATATTTAAAACGTGTTGCTGTAGGCGGAGTACAGCTTGATAAAAAACTGTCTTTGGGAGAATATCGTGAGCTTACTGAAGCTGAAATGGAAATACTTGGGTACAAAACAGGCGGTGATAGTTGAATTGTTCCTTTCCTTTTTGCTTTTGATGTGATATAATATGAAAAAACAAAGTGATGCGATTCGCGTCAGCATAAGCGAATATTGTTTTGAATAAATAATATTGCTTGATTGTAATAGAGTTTAAAATAAAAATCATGTGAAAAGAGATGTAATGCGTTATGAAAAAATACTGTAAAGGCACAATTCGCGCAACTATGCGAATGGCAGTTCCCGCTGTAATTGAGTCATTTTTTGTGGCTTTTGCGGGGCTTGTGGATTCTTTTATGGTCAGCTCGCTTGGCTCAAACGCGGTTGCGGCTGTTGGTCTTACAACACAGCCGAAATTTGTCGGATTATCGGCGTTTATCGCGATGAATGTGGCGATTTCCGCGCTTGTGGCAAGGCGGTTCGGAGAAAATAAGCGTAAAGAAGCAAATTCTGTTCTCTGTACTGCTCTTGTGATGATTGTGGGGATTGCGGTGGTTTTAAGCGCGGTTTTTGTTATGTTTGCTCCATGGATTATAAATTTATGCGGTTCTACTCCGGAGACGCATGACGATGCTGTTATATATTACCGTATAATTATGGGCGGTATGATTTTTAACTGTATTCAGATGGGAATTAATTCTGCTTTGCGGGGAGCGGGAAATACAAAAATAACTATGCGTACAAATATCACATCGAATACCTTGAATATTATTTTTAACTATTTTTTAATCAACGGCAACTTTGGATTTCCCGCTCTGGGGATTACAGGAGCGGCTCTTGCGACGGTATTGGGAACAGTTGTTTCTTGTGTTATGAGTATTGTATCTATCATGAATTCCGATTTCTTTGTAAGCATACGATTTATAATGTCTGAAAAAATAAAGCCTTCGGTAACGGCTATGAAAAACATTGTAAAAGTGGGTTACAGTGTGTTTTTTGAGCAGATTTTAATGCGTTTAGGCTTTGTTATGACCGCAGTAATGGCTGCTCACCAGGGGAATGCCGCCATGGCCGCGCATCAGGTTGGAATGAATATCATGGCTCTGTCCTTTTCGTTTGGAGACGGACTTCAGGCAGCCGCTGTTGCTCTTATAGGACGGAGTCTTGGTGAAAAAAAGCCTGACAGGGCAAAGGAGTTTGGAAGCGCATGTCAAATGGTCGGCGGAATGATTTCTGTTGCGCTTGCGCTGATATATTTATTTGGAGCGCGTCTGCTTATGAGTCTGTTTTTCAGAGAAACGGAGATAGTTATAATAGGCGTGGGGATTATGCGCGTTATAATATTTGTTGTTTTGTTCCAGATAAGGCAGGTTATTTATATAGGCTGTCTGCGCGGCGCCGGCGATACATTTTATACTGCGGCTGCGTCAACGATAAGCGTCACGATTATACGTACGGGTGTATCATATTTATGCGCGTATACGTTTGGTCTGGGAATAACCGGAATATGGCTGGGTGTGCTGGGAGACCAGATTTCAAGATATATATTTGCGGCTGTGAGATTTAAAGCGGGGAAATGGATTCAGATTAAAATTTAGTCAGAGCAGTATTTTTCCGCTTTCAATTAATGAAATAACCTCGGCAACCGCGCTTGAGTTATTATCTGCGGCGGTGATGTAATCCGCCGCGTTTTTTATCGCTTCAGCTGCGTTGGCGACTGCGATTCCGGCTCCTGCCATTTTGACGAGCATAAGGTCATTTTCATTGTCACCTATACCTACTGTTTTAGATAGGGGGATATTGAGCAGGTTGGCCAGCTTCATAAGTCCCTCTCCCTTGCTGGAGTTTTTTGGCAGAAGCTCATAGTAGTAAGGACTTGACTGTACAAAGGTATATTTATCCGCGAATGGAGAGTTAGAAATTGCATTCCGGATAAGCTCAATCTGTTCAGCTTCAACCATAAAAAGCACTTTGTTCCAATTCTCTTTGATATCATGATAGTCAAGAGGATTATCAGGGAGTTTTTCAGCCTTTTGATGCTCCTTAACAATATGGTTTATTTTGCTGAAATAAATTTTATTCTCGGTACATATTTCAATTCCGGCGAAGCTGAATAATTTGTCTATATATTCAACCGCCTGAACAGCGTCCTTATCAAGTGAACGTGACCATAGCATTTCGCGGCTGTTAAAATCATATATTGAGCCGCCGTTAAAGCATACCATAGGCGCGTTTGGAGTTATGTATTCAAGCATGATTTCCGTTCCTATAGGAACTCTGCCTGTCGCAAAGGTAAAAAGTCCTCCTTCTGCTTTAAAATATTCTATAGCGCGTTTGTTTTTGTCAGAAACCTTCTTGTCTGTTGTTAAAAGCGTGTCGTCAAGGTCTGTACACAAAAGTATACCGTCAAATTTTCCCATTTTCAAATTTTCCTTTCACTATACTATGAATATAAGTTTATCACATAGCTTGGGATTTATCTATCTGTAAAATAGATAAATTTCACTTATAAAACAGTGATAAAATCGCATAAATACTATATTAAAACGTTTTTTTCTTATGCGTTATTATCACTTTGACCGCTATTTGACCGCTACTGATATATAAAATAAAAAGAGGCGGTATATTCCGCCTCTTAAACAGTTTTATAATTCAACTGTGGACTCAGCATATTTTCAAGCATATCAGCCGCCGCTGCGTCCGCTGATTGAATAGCGTGAGTATATATATTTAATGTTGTGCTTTTATCAGCATGTCCCAGTCTTTTTGATACTGTTGCAATATCTGCGCCGCCTGCTATAAGCAAAGTGGCTGAAACATGGCGCAGGGTATGTATATGTATGTCAGGCAGATTATGCCGCTTTATAAAGCCCTTAAACCATAATGAAACAGTATTAGGGTGTATAATTCCGCCGGTTATATTTGTAAACACTTTTCCGCTGTTTTCCCACTTATCACCTAAAGCCAGATGTATTTGTAATTGGTTTTGTTTATGTTGTTTTAATAGCTTTATCATAACAGACGGTATACGTATAACTCTATTGGATTTTTTTGTTTTTGTAGTATCCTCATATATTCCATTATCCGGTGTATATTGTATAGCTTTTGTTATATGCAATATTCCTTTGTCAAGGTCAATATCAGACCAATTCAAGGCGCATAATTCACCGCGCCGCATACCTGTATATAACAATAGCATTAC